>NZ_LEKG01000056.1:0-38807 GCF_001029515.1 Micromonospora sp. RV43
GCCGCGTACACCGGGGTGGGCACGCCGCCCGGCGCGCCCACCCCGGTGTACGCGGCAACGATCCCGCCCACGATCGCGGCTGTGGTGTCCACGTCGCCGCCCGCCTCGACGCAGGCGCGGATCGCGGCGGGGTAGTCGTGCAGCAGCGTGGCGGCGACCCAGAGCGTGAACGGTACGGTGTCCTGCGCGGTGACCCGGGAGCCGTTGCCGAGCGCGTCGGCCGCCTCGGCGGCGGAGTGACCGAGCAGCGCGGCGGCCCGGCGTACCCCGCGGTGCACCTCACCGGCCGGGTCGAGCGCCCCGGCGACGGCGGTGAGCAGCCGGGCCGGGTCGGGGCGGCCGCCGTCGAGGCGGGCGCGGGCGGCGAGCGAGGCGGCGACCGCGACCGCCACCGCACCGGCGACGCCCTCCGGGTGGGCGTGTGTCACCTCGGCGGAGGCGCGGGCCTGCTCGGCGGCGCGGCGGGTGGAATCGGCGTGCCAGGCGCCGAGCGGCGCGACACGCATGGCGGCGCCGTTGCCGCAGGACCCCTGCCCGTCGAACGCGGACGCGGCGGCCACCGGCCAGGGCGTGCCGGTGCGGATCAGCCGCAGCACCGTCACCGTGCCCGGCCCGTACCCGCGGTACGGCTCGCAGCGCTGCGCGAACGCCAGCGCCAGCCGGTCCCGGTCGATGCGGCCGTCGGCGGCCAGCTCGGCCACCACCGAGCACGCCATCTCGGTGTCGTCGGTCCACTCCCACGGCGGCGCGGGCAGCCGCCCGGCGGCGAGGTCGTCCGGGTGCCGGCCGGGGACGAAGAACTGGGAGCCGAGGGCGTCGCCCACCGACAGGCCGGCCAGCGCGTCGCGGGCGAGCGTGAGGCGGGTGTCGGGGAAGAGCGTGAACGTCATCGCCGTCCCAGCTTGCCCGGTTGGCCGGACCGCCGCAACGCGACCGGCTTGCCACGCCGAGTACGGTGCTGACGTGGCAACCGTCCTGCTGGTCGAAGACGACCACGTCGTGCGCGGCGCCATGCTGCGGTCGCTGACCGACCGCGGGCACGCGGTGCACGCGGTCGGCACCGCGCTGGACGCACTGCGCCGGGTCGCCGCGGAGACGCCGGACCTGGTGGTGCTCGACCTCGGCCTGCCCGACCTGGACGGCTCGGACGCGCTGCGGATGCTGCGCGGCATCACCGATGTGCCGATCATCATCGCCACCGCCCGCGACGACGAGCAGTCGGTGGTACGGCTGCTGCGCGCCGGGGCGGACGACTACATGGTCAAGCCGTTCACCGGGGCGCACCTGGACGCCCGGATCACCACTGTGCTGCGGCGGGCCGGCCGGGCCAGCCGTACCGTCGCGCCGGCCGTGCACACGGTCGGCGGCCTGCGGGTGGACGTGGGCGAGCGCAGCGCGGTGCTGGACGGGGAGGCGCTGGCCCTGACCCGTAAGGAATTCGACCTGCTGGCGTATCTCGCCGCGCGTCCCGGCCGGGTAGTGTCCCGGCGGGAACTCTTGGAGGAGGTATGGCGGCAGCCATCGGTCGGCGAGGACCAGACCATCGACGTTCACCTGTACTGGCTCCGCCGCAAAATGGGCGAGTCCGCGGCGAAGCCGCGCTACCTGCGCACCGTGCGGGGGGTCGGCTTCCGGCTGGTGGCGCCGGACTGAGGTTCAGCCTCGCCGGGCTCACCGCGGGGCTGTGCGGCCTGATCGCGCTCGCCTTCCTCGTCCCGCTCGGGTTCACCCTCGCCGACCGCACCCGCGAGGCGGAGCTGGCCGACGCCGCCCGCCGGGCCGCGCTGGTGACCGGCGCGCTGGCGGTCAGCACGGACACCGCGACGATCGAACGGGCGGTGGCCGCCGCGGCCGGCGACGATCCGGCCATGCGGCCGGTCGTGCACGGCATCGGCGCTGACGAGTCGGCCGGCCGCGCGAACCCGCAGGTGCTCGCCGACGCCGCCGCGCAGCGGCGGTCGGTGGTGACCGAGGTGGACGGCGGGGTGCTGCGGCTGGACCCGGTGGTGCTGGGTGACCGGGTCGCCGTGGTGGAGGTCTTCGTCCCCGACGAGGTGCTCGACTCCGGCGGCGGCGGGCGGTGGCTGCTGCTACTCGCGATCGGCCTGGCGCTGGTCGGCGCGGCGGTCGCCGTGGTCGACCGGGTGGCGGCCCGGGCCGTGGACGCCACCGGCGACCTGGTCAAGGCGGCGCTCGCGGTGGGTGACGGCGAGCTGGGGGTACGGGTCGAGCCGACCGGCCCGCGTGAGCTGGCCGAGGCCGGGCACGCGTTCAACCGGATGACGGAACGACTGGTGGCGCTGCGCGCCGACGAGCACGAACTGGTCGCCGACCTGTCGCACCGGCTGCGTACGCCGCTGACCGCGCTGCGGCTGGACGCCGAGGCGCTGGAGTCCGACGACACGAGCATCGGCACGTTCAGCGAGGCGGAGCTGGACCGGCGGCGCGGCATCCGGCGTATCCGGCAGGCGATCGTCACGCTGGAGGGCGAGGTCGACCAGCTCATCAAGACGACCCGCAAGGCGGTCGCCCAGGAGTCGGCGCCGGCGTCGTGCGACGTGAGCGAGGTGGTCCGGGACCGGATGGTCTTCTGGTCGGCGCTGGCGGGTGACCAGAACCGGCCGCACCGGGTGGTCGGTGCCCAGTTGCGGATCCCGGCGCCGGTGCCCCGCGCCGAGCTGGCCGCCGCGCTGGACGCGGTGATCGGCAACGTGTTCCGGTACACGCCGCAGGGCACCGCGTTCGAGGTGGCGGTGAGCCGCCGGGACGGCTGGGTGGCGATCCGCATCGACGACGCCGGGGCCGGCATCGCCGACCCGGACCGGGCGCTGCGCCGGGGCGAGAGCGACAAGGGCTCCACCGGGCTCGGGCTGGACATCGCCAAGCGGGTCGCGTTGCAGGCGAACGGTTCGGTGAGCATCGACCGGGCCCGGCTCGGCGGCGCGAGTGTGGTGATGCTGCTGGCCGACCCGGACGCGGCGCCCCGGCCGGTGAACCGGTTCGGGCTGGTCGGGCGGATGGCCCGGGAGGCACGCGAGCCGCGTCCGGGGCGGCGCTGGCCGCGCCCGCGCTGACCGCTGACTGTGTACGGGCGCAAGTTCTCCTTAAAGGTGGTTTAACGACGGCCGGAAAACCGGCGTGAACTGCCAGGATCGCTGACAGAACCCATCAGTTCCGTCGGCCGGGACGCCCCGTAAGACCTTCCGGCCGACGGATCATGCGCGCGGCGGGAGTCCGGTCCCCCCACACCTCGCTCCCGTCGCGCGCGCTCTCCCGTCGATCCCGGGCGCGAGGTGACCGTCATGCCACCGGCCGTCAGTCGTCTGCTCCGCTGGGCCGCCGTCATCGGCCTGGGCATCGCACTCACGCTCGCGGTCTGGCAGGACCCGGTGCTCGCGCACGGTCCCGTCCGGCCCGTGCCCGTCGCTCCCGGTCCCACTGCCGCGCTCGCCGCGCTGGCGCTGTCCGGGCTGATGCTGACCGCGCGGCGCCGGCCGCCTCGGGGATCGCGACGACCGGCACCGGTACGGCCGCTCAGCGTGCCGCGCTCGCCAGGTACGCGTCGATCTCGGCGGTGATCCGGGCCTGCTCGGCCGGCGTCAGGAACGCCGCGGCCACCGCCTCCCGGGCCAGCGCGGCCACCCCGTCCGGGCCGAGCCGCAGCAGGCGGGCGGCCACCGCGTACTCGTCGTTGAGCGTGGTGCCGAACATCGGCGGGTCGTCGGAGTTGATGCTGACCGGCACGCCGGCCTCGACCAGCAGCGGCAGCGGGTGCGCGTCCAGGCTCGGTACGGCCCGCGTACGCACGTTGGACGTCGGCGAGATCTCCAGCGGGATCCGCCGCTCGGCGAGGTGGGTCAGCAGCGCCGGGTCCTGCGCGGCGGAGATGCCGTGGCCGATCCGCTCGGCGCCCAGTTCGCGCAGCGCGTCCCAGATCGTCTCCGGGCCGGTGGTCTCGCCGGCGTGCGGCACCGAACGCAGCCCGGCCGCCCGCGCCTGGTCGAACCACGGCTTGAACTGCGGCCGGGGCACCCCGATCTCGGGGCCGCCGAGGCCGAAGCTGATCAGCCCGTCCGGTCGTTCGTCGAGTGCGATCCGCAGCGTCTGCTCGGCGGCGGGCAGGCCGGCCTCGCCGGGGATGTCGAAGCACCAGCGCAGCGCGATGCCGAAGTCGGCCTCGGCGCGCTTGCGGGCGTCCTCGATCGCCTCGCAGAACGCCGGCGCCGGGATGCCGCGGTTGACGTGCGAGTACGGCGTGACGGTCAGCTCGGCGTAGCGGACCTGCTGGCGGGCCAGTTCCCGGGCGACCTCGTGGGTGAGCAGCCAGACGTCGTCGGCGTCGCGGATCAGGTCCACGACGCTGAGGTAGACCTCGATGAAGTGGGCGAAGTCGCGGAACGCGAAGTAGTCGGCGAGCGCCTCCGGGTCGGCCGGGACCGGGCTGCGCCCCTCGTGCCGGGCGGCCAGCTCGGCGACGATCCGGGGCGAGGCCGAGCCGACGTGGTGCACGTGCAGCTCCACCTTTGGCAGTCCGGCGATGAAGGTGGGCAGGTCGGTCACGAGTTCTCCTCTGCGCGGGCGCCGGTCCGGGCCACCATGAAGATCCGGCGGAACGGGAAGTACACCTGACCCTGCCGCACCGGGTACGCCTGCGCGAGCCGTACCCCCAGCTCGGCGCGGAAGGCGGCCCAGCCGGCGGCGTCCAGCGCGGCGCGGACCGGGCGCAGCGCGGTGCCCTCCATCCAGGCCAGCACCGGGTGGTCGGCGCCGGTGGCGGGCAGCAGATGCACGTACGTAGTCTCCCAGGCGTCGACCGCGCAGCCCGCGCCGGTCAGCAGCGTGGCGTAGCCGACGGGCTCGTCGACGGGGGCCTCGCGCAGCTTCCCGGCGAGCGCGTCGCGCCACCGGTCCCGGGCGGCGACGGAGCGCAGCAGCCGGTGCGAGGGCGCGTCGAAGTTGCCGGGCACCTGGAACGCCATCCAGGCGCCGGCCGGCAGCGCGGCCGCCCAGCGGCGGAGCAGGTCACGGTGTTCCGGCACCCACTGGAGCACGGCGTTGCCGACCAGCACGTCCACGTCGGGCTCCGGCCGCCAGTCGCGGACGTCGGCGACGGCGACGGCGTACGTGACCGGTCCGCCCTCGGCGGTCGCGCGCTCGATCATCTCCGGGGAGGAGTCCAGGCCGGTGACCCGGCTGCCGGGCCAGCGGGCGGCGAGCGTGGCGGTGAGGGTGCCGGGGCCGCAGCCGAGGTCGACCACGGCGCGCGGGTGCTCGGCGCCGACGCGGGCCAGCAGGTCGTGGAACGGCCGGGAGCGCTCGTCGCCGTAGCGCAGGTAGGTGCGCGGATCCCACATGACAGTCTCCAAACCGTACGTACGTCTTGTTAGACCGTACGGCCCGGCGCGCGCCACGGCAAGCCGCTCACTAGGCTCGACCGGGTGGAACAGCGCAGCTTCGACCGGCTCGGCCGGCACGTCGGCATCATCGGACTCGGCGCGTGGCAGCTCGGCGCGGACTGGGGCGAGGTCAGCGAGGACGCGGCGCTCGCCGTACTGGCCGCCGCCGTCGACGCGGGCGTCACCTTCCTGGACACCGCCGACGTGTACGGCGACGGCCGCAGCGAGGCCCTGATCGGCCGGTTCCTGCGCGCCCGCCCCGGACACGGGCTCACCGTGGCCACCAAGATGGGCCGCCGGGTCGAGCAGACGCCGGAGGCGTACACCCTCGACAACTTCCGGGCCTGGACCGACAGGTCCCGGGCCAACCTCGGCGTCGACACGCTCGACCTGGTGCAGCTGCACTGCCCGCCCACCGCCGTCTTCGCCGACGACCGGGCCTTCGACGCGCTCGACACACTCGTCGCCGAGGGACGCGTGGCCGGGTACGGCGTCAGCGTGGAGACCTGCGACCAGGCGCTCACCGCCATCGCCCGGCCCGGTGTGGCGAGCGTGCAGATCATCCTCAACGCGGTCCGGCACAAGCCGCTGGAGCGGGTGCTGCCCGCCGCCGCTGCCGCCGGGGTCGGGATCATCGCCCGGGTGCCGCTGGCGAGCGGCCTGCTCTCCGGCCGGTACGACGAGAACACCACGTTCCCGGCGAACGACCACCGCACGTTCAACCGGCACGGCGAGTCGTTCGACGTGGGCGAGACGTTCTCCGGCGTGGACTACGACAGCGGCCTGGCGGCGGTACGCCGGCTCGCGCCGCTGGTCGGCGAGGACCGCACGATGGCGCAGTTCGCGCTGCGGTGGGTTCTCGACCAGCCCGGCGTCACTGTGGTGATCCCCGGCGCCCGCTCCCCCGAGCAGGCGCGGCGCAACGCCGAGGCGGCCGGGCAGCCGGCACTGACCGAGGTGGAGCTGGCCGCGGTGCGGGCCACCTACGACGAGCTGATCCGCCCGCAGGTGCACGACCGGTGGTGAGCCGGCCGTCCGGCGCGGCGTCGCCGGGCACCCGCGGCGGCGGGCATGCTGGAGCGGGACTGTCGTCGTCGGAGGGGGAACGATGAGGGGTTGGTTCCGGCTCACCCTGGGGCTGCTCGCCGTGGTGCTCGGTACGGTGTGGACGGTGCTGGGCCTCGGGTACGTCGAGGGCAGCATCATGAGCGACCAGCGGATCTGGGCGCTGGTCGGCCCGGTGCTGGTCCTGTTCGGACTGGCCGGGCTCTGGTGGGGCATGCGGGCGCGACGCCGCTGAGACGCCGGGTAAGGCGAAGCCCCGCCTCCCGTGCGGGATGCGGGGCTTCCGGCACCGGCCGGCGCGGCCGGGTGCGGTCAGCTCAGATGGGGCGGACCTGCTCGGCCTGCGGACCCTTCTGACCCTGGGCGATCTCGAACTCCACCCGCTGGTTCTCCTCCAGCGTGCGGTAGCCGCTGGTCTGGATGGCCGAGAAGTGGACGAACACGTCAGCACCCCCGCCGTCGACGGTGATGAAGCCGAAGCCCTTGTCAGCGTTGAACCACTTCACGGTTCCCTGCGCCATGTGTATCTCCTTCTAAAACTGGCGGCCGAGCACGCCGTGCGGCCGATTGGCCGTTTTCGAGCAGCGGCGCCTGAGGCGGCCCCCAATGCAGGAGACTTCTCTCAACCCACGCGTCTCTCAACAGCGTGAGACAGCAAACCACGTACGCAAAAACTTCGCACAGCCTAGCGGACGAAATTCTCCGACATGTGACCTGAAGGTCGTGCGGACGGCGCTGCGCGGCCCGCCGGAGCCATGCGAAAGGCCCCTTTCCCGCGCTCGGGAAAGGGGCCTTTCCGGCCTTTTCGTCAGTCCGGCCAGCGACCGGTCAGACGGCGTACGCCCACCGCCCCGCCCCTGTCGACGGCGGCCCGCACCACCGAGAAGATGGCCCCCTGCAGGGCCGCGGCGGCCAGCACCTCGCCCCAGCGGCGGTCCTCGTCGGTGGCGCTCGGCGCCTCGCCGTCGCCCGCCGTCACCTTCCAGACCTGACGGAAGATCGCCCCGGCGACGGCACCGGCGGCCAGGCCGAGCAGCACCCCCACCGGCTTGTACGCCGCCTTGCCGACCCTGCCACTCACCTGCGCCTCCCTCGGACGATCACCAGCACCACCGCGGTCACCAGCGCGCCGGCCGCGATGGCCGCCCACGGCAACGGGTTGCGCCCGACCGCCTCACCCTTCTCGTACGCCTGCGCCCGGACCAGCCGGGCCCGCTCCGCCGCCCGCCCGCGCACCCGGGCCGCGGTCAGCGACGCCTGCTCCCGCATCCGCGCCTTCGCCGCCTCGGCGGAGTGCCGCACCAGCGCCTTCGGATCGGCCCTGGCCGCGAGCAGCTCCATCGTCTCACCGAGCTCCACCCGGGTCCGGCGGATCTCCTCCCGGAGCGCCGCCACGTCCCCGGTCCCGTTACCGGTCATGCCCGCCTCCCGTCCTTCACCGCGGCGGTGACCGTGTCGACGTCCGCCCGAACGCTGCGGACCGCCGCCTGGGGCACCGGCGGGACGGCACGGCTGACCTGCTTCTTGCCCACCAGCGCCAGGATCCCGGCGAGCAGGAACAGCGCCACCGCCACGATCAGGGCGGCCAGCCACGCCGGCATGACAAGCGCCAGCAGCAGGATCACGGTGGCGACCAGGGCGCCGGCGCCGTAGAGCGCCATCACCCCGCCGCCGCCGAACAGACCGATCCCGATCCCGGCGTGCTTGCCCTTCTGGGTCAGCTCCGCACGGGCCAGGGCCAGCTCGTCCCGCACCAGGCGGGTGACCTGCTCGGTGGCGCGCTGTACCAGTTCGGCGGTGGACGGCTCGCTCCCGGTCCGCGACGTGCTGCGACTCGCGACGTCAGCCATGCTGTCCTCCTTTCGTCATCACCGCGCTGTATGCCCGGAGTCGCCGCCCGTCAATCCTGCGCGGAGCAGCCGGTCCGCCCGGCCGCGCGCCGCCGGAACCCGGTGCCGGGCACCGGATCCGGGGCGTGCGCACCACGTCCCCCGCAACGGCCCGGCCAAACCCGCCCGGCCGGAAAGCCGCTCGTACGCGCCGAACCCCCGGCGCCGTGGGCGGCCGGGGGCTCCGATCGGGGGTACGGGGTCAGCGACGCGCCTCGGCGTGCTCCTCCCGGCCCACGAACACCTCGCTGCGGGCCTCGCCGTCGTCGCTGCCGCCGAAGACACGCGCGTCGTCGGGCGCCTCGGTGCCGGTCGGACGGCGTACCGGGCGGCGCGGCTGCACCGCCTGCCAGGGCAGCGGGCCGGTGGCCTCGCCGACCTCGGCGCGCAGCCGGGGCAGGGCGGTCGGGCGCTGGTCGCGTACCCAGGTCACCAGGTGCTCGCGGACCAGGCACCGCAGGTCCCACAGGCTGCCCGCGTCGGCGGCGCTGACCAGCGCGCGGACCTTGACCATGCCGCCGGTCGCGTCGGTCACCTGGAGCACGCAGACCCGGCCGTCCCACAGCTCCGTGCCCTCGCACAGGCGGCGCAACTCCTCCCGCATCGCCTGCACCGGAATCGCCCAGTCCAGCTCGAACTCGGCGGTGCCGAGCACCGCCGCCTCGGTCCGGGTCCAGTTCTGGAACGGCCGGCTGGTGAAGTACGAGGTGGGCAGGATCAGCCGGCGGTCGTCCCAGATCTGCACCACCACGTAGCTGAGCGTCAGCTCCTCGATCCGGCCCCACTCCCCCTCGACCACCACCACGTCGTCCAGGCGTACCGCGTCGCTGAACGCGAGCTGCAGACCGGCGAAGACGTTGGCGAGCAGGCTCTGCGCGGCCAGCGCGGCGACCGCGGCGATCACACCGGCGGAGGTCAGCACACCGGCGCCGACCCCGCGTACGGCCGGGAACGTCATCAGCATCACGCCGACCGTGAGGATCACGATCACCGCGATGGTGAGCCGGCGCAGCAGCACCACCTGCGTGCGCACCCGGCGGGCGTGCCTGTTGTTCGGCACGTCGACCCGGAACCGGGCCAGCGCGGTGTCCTCCGCCACCACCAGCAGCGAGGCCACCAGCCATGCGGTGGCGGCGATCGTCGCGAGCACCAGCGTGTGCAGGACGAACTGCCGCCACGGGCTGCCGACCGCGTACGCGGTGGTGAACCGGACCGCGAACTGCACCGCCGCCACGGTGAGGGCGAGCTGGAACGCGCGGTGCGCGTGCTCGGTCAGCTCGGTCATCAGCAGCGAGCGGCGGCCGAGGCGGCGGATGACGCGGTGCACCACCTGGGCCAGCACCAACGCGATCGCCGCCGCGGCGAGCGCGGCGGCGACTGTCACGACATAACTCTGCACGAACTCTCTCTCCCTCCGACCGGGCGGGAATCGGGCAAAGGCCCAATGGTGCCCGGCGGCCCGGGTATCGACCAGGATCAGACCTTGCGGTACCGGGACTGGAAGAAGCAGTAGACACCGAACGCGGCGATGCCGAGCGCCATGAGCGCCAGCAGCCACGGCCCGTACGACTGGTCGCGCAGCGTCCGCAGCGCGGCGTCGAGGCCACGCGCCTTCTCCGGGTCGTAGTTCACAGCGGCGACCACGATCAGCAGGCCGGCGATGGCGAACACGGCGCCCCGGGAGGCGTACCCGGCCATGCCGAGCCGACGGGTGAGCTGGCGGGTCTTCGGGCTCATCTCGCCGGTCTTGAGGTTGCGCTCGAACTTCTTCTTCAGGCCGTAGACGACCATGCCGATGCCGAGCGCGGCGAGCGCGAGCCCGGCCAGGCCGACCAGCCACCGGCCGCCGTCGGAGGCCATCAGCTTCTCGGAGAGCTGCTGCTGCTGGTCGGAGGCGTTGGAGCTGGCGTCCTGGAAGACCTTGATCGCGGTCCAGCCCAGCCAGACGAACACGACGACCCGGACCACCGAGGCGATCCGTTCGAACAGTCGTTCCTTGCCCGTCCTGGACACGTGGCCGGAGATCGCCTCGAAGGCCTGCCAGATCGCCATGGCGAACAGGCCGACCGCCATCGCGATCAGGAGGAACTTCCCGAGCGGCTGTTCACCGAGAGTGCGCAGCGCGCCGTTCTGGTTTCCCTCCTCGCCCGAGTTCCCGAAGGCGATCTGCAGCGCCAGCCAGGCGAGGAGCAGGTGCACGATTCCGTATCCGATGAAGCCGGCACGGGTCAACAGTTCGAGCCACCGGCTGTTTCGAGCCTGGGCGGCGGTGGCTCCGGCGTTCCGGGTGAGAGACATGAGCCCTCAATCTCCCGGCGGGCGATTTTCCAAACGTCGCCGCCCGCCGGGACGGCCGAAACGGATCAGGCGCTGAGGTCGCGGGCGACCCGCACCACCACCTGCTGATCGTTGACGCTGTCCAGGCTGACCTGGAAGCCGGCGACCTCGGTGGCCTGCTGGCCCACTGTGAGCGAGAGCTGTTCCCCGGCGACCTCGACGGTGACCTGGTCGCCTTCGGCGCCGATCAGCTTCGCCTCGACGCCGAGGATCCGGGCGCTGGCCTCCACGCCGCGGTCGAAGGTGATCGTGCAGGCGTCCAGACCGCAGTCGGTCTCGGCGCCTTCGGAGCTGCATCCGGCGAGCAGTGCGGCGCCGAGGGCGAGACCGGCGAGCAGACCGGCGGCGCGACGGGCGGGGGCGGAGGTGGCGCGTCGGATCGTCACCCGTCCAAGGATAGGCGGCGAACGCCACAGCGGCCTCGCGGGCGAGCGCGGGACGGCCACGCCGGGCAGGGCGTCCGGGGTGCGCGCTAGGGTGCCGGAATGGCTTTCGACGTCGCCCGGGTCCGGGCCGCCTACCCTGCCCTGGGCGAGGGATTCGTCCACTTCGACGGTGCCGGGGGCACCCAGACCGCCGCCGCCGTCGTCGAGGCGGTGGCCGGGGCGATGCGCGCCGCGACGGGCAACCGCAGCACCGCCTTCCTGCCCGGGCGCCGGGCGCTGGATCTGGTCGCCGGGGCGCGGGCCGCGGTCGCCGACCTGCTCGGCGCGCATCCGTCGGGCGTGGTGCTCGGGCCGAGCGCGACAGCGCTGACGTACACGCTGGCCCGGACGCTCGGCGCCGGCTGGCGTCCGGGCGACGAGGTGGTCGTCTCCCGCCTGGACCACGACGCGAACGTCCGCCCGTGGGTGCAGGCCGCGCAGTCGTCCGGCGCCACCGTGCGCTGGGCCGAGTTCGACCCGGCGACCGGTGAGCTGCCCGCCGGTCAGTACGCCGACCTGGTCACCGAGCGCACCCGGCTGGTCGCGGTGACCGCCGGCAGCAACGCGATCGGCACCGTGCCGGACGTGGCGGCGATCGCCAAGACCGCGCACGCCGCCGGCGCGCTGGTGTGCGTGGACGGCGTGCACTCGGTGCCGCACGGCCCGACCGACCTGGCGTCGCTCGGCGCGGACTTCCTGGTGACCAGCGCCTACAAGTGGTCCGGGCCGCACCTGGCGGCGATGGTCGCCGACCCGGCGCGCTGGGAGGCGCTGCGCCCGGCGAAGCTCGTGCCCTCCGCCGACGCGGTGCCGGACCGGTTCGAGTACGGCACGCCGAGCTTCCCGCTGCTGGCCGGGGTGACGGCCGCGGTGGACCACCTGGCCGGCCTGGACCCGGAGGCGACCGGCGACCGGCGGGAGCGGGTACGCGCCGGTCTGGCAGCCGCGCAGGCGCACGAGGAGGCGGTCTTCGACCGGTTGCTCGCCGGGCTGGCCGACCGCCCGTTCGCGACCGTGTACGGCGCACCGGCGCGGCGCTGCCCGACCGTGTCGTTCCGGGTGGCCGGAGCGACCCCGGCGCAGACGGCGGCGGCGCTGGGCGAGGCGGGCCTGTGCCTGTCGCACGGCGACTACTACGCCTACGAGTACTTCGAGGGCATGGGCCTGCGGGGCAGCGGCGGGGCCGTGCGGGCCAGCGTCTACCACTACAACACCGCCGACGAGGTGGACCGGCTGCTGGCCGAACTGGACCGGCTGGCCGGGCCCGAGGGGAGAATGATCCGGTGAGCTTTCTGGTCGAGGAGAACACCGCCAAGCGCCGCTTCGAGATCCTGGTCGACGACGCGCTGGCCGGCTTCACCGCGTACACGCCCCGGGGCGAGACGCTCGTGTTCACGCACACCGAGGTCGACGACCGGTTCCAGGGTCAGGGCGTCGGGGCCGCGCTGGTCCGCGGCGCGCTGGACCAGGTCCGCGCCCGGGGCGGCCGGATCGTGCCGCAGTGCCCGTTCGTGGCCTCGTTCATCGAGCGCCACCCGGAGTACGCCGACCTGGTGGCAGACAAGCCGTGAGGCCCGGTCCGGCCGGGGGACCTCCCCACCCGGCCGGACCGGGAGTCAGCGCGCCCCGGTCAGCACCTCGGCGGCGGCCCGTGCCGCCGCGGCGGTGGCGCCGTGGGTGGCCAGGTGCACCGCACCGGTGACCAGCTCGGGCACGCCCAGCTCGACCACCACCGCGTCCGGGCGGGCGGCGAGCGCGCGGCGTACCGCGTCCCGCATCCAGTCGTGCCGGTGCAGGTCGCGCACCACGAGCACCAGCGGCCGGCCGGCGGGCGTCGCGCCCGGGTCGGCCGGTACGGCGTCGGCGGCGTAGCGGGCGGTGGTGGTGCCGGGCGCCAGGTGGGCCAGCGGTGCGGCGATGCCCCACGGCGTCTCCTCGCCGATGGCGATGTTGCGCGGGGGCGCGAACTCCACGACGTGGGCCGGACCGGTCAGCGGCAGCAGCCCGGCGTCGCCGGTGACCCGGACCGCGCGGCGGGCGGCGGCGAGCCCGATCGGTGAGCCGTCGGCGGGCGGCGTGCCGGTGGCCCGGCGGGCGCGGGCGGCGACGCTCCACGCGGCGAGCTGACCGACGCGCTTGGCCGCCTCGGCGAGCCGCTCCTCGGGCAGCTCCCCGCTGATCACCGCCGCGACGATCGCGTCGCGCAGCTCGCGGGCGTCGGCCTCGGTGGCCCGTTCCCCGCCGACGCAGATCGCGTCCGCGCCGGCCACGAGCGCGCGCACGGCGGCGCCGGTGAAGCCGTACCGGTCGGCCACCGCGCGCATCTCCACCGCGTCGGTGACCACCACGCCGCCGAAGCCCATCTCCTCGCGCAGCAGGCCGCCGAGCACGCGCGGGCTGAGCGTGGCGGGCAGCTCCGGGTCCAGCGCCGGCACCAGCAGGTGGCCGGTCATCACCGCCTGCACCCCGGCGGCCACGGCGGCGCGGAACGGGGCCAGCTCGACCGCGTCGAGGCGGGCCCGGTCGCCGCCGATGCGGGGCAGGTCGTGGTGCGAGTCGACACGGGTGTCGCCGTGCCCGGGGAAGTGCTTGGCGCAGGCGGCGACGCCGCCGGCCTGGAGGCCGCGTACCCAGGCGGCGGTGTGCCGGGCGACCAGGTCCGGGTCGGCGCCGAAGGAGCGCACCCCGATGACCGGGTTGGCCGGGTTGGAGTTGACGTCGGCGTCCGGGGCGTAGTCCAGCGTGACGCCGACGGCCGCGAGTTCGGCGCCCAGGTCGCGGGCGACCTCCTCGGTCAGCGCCGGGTCGTCGACAGCGCCGAGCGCGTAGTTGCCGGGACGGGAACTGCCCCGGGCGGACTCGATCCGGGTGACGTCGCCGGCCTCCTCGTCGATCGCCACGATGACATCGGGCCGCTCGGCGCGCAGGTTCGCGGTGAGCGTGGCGACCTGCTCGTGGTCGACGACGTTGCGGGCGAACAGGACCACCGAGCCGAGGCCCTCGCCGAGCCAGCGGCACACCCACGGCGGCGGTGTGGTGCCGACGAACCCCGGTTGCAGGACGGCGGCGGCGAGCGCCGCCAGGTCTCCGGTCGATCCCTCGGTCCGCTCGCTCATGTGCTGTCGTACCCCCGTCTCCCCCACGGACCCGCCGGGGCCGGCGGGTGCTGACATGGTCACACCGCGCAGCTAAATAGTCAACAATCCTTACTGTTAGCCGCTGGCGCCCCCGGACCTCGCGTGGGAGAGTTCCCACATGTCCGCTCTGCCGCTCGCCGACGCCACCAGCGCCGCCGACATCCCCGGCGTACGCCTGCTCGGCCTGGTGGTCGGCGGCCTGTTCCTGCTGATCGCGATCCGGGCCATGTTCCGCCGCTGATCCGCGCCGGGCGGTGAGCGGCGGTGCCGGTTTCGCGCGGGATCGCCGGGGGTAGCTGAGGCGCTTGATGAAACTGACCACGCACTCCTCCAGCCTGCGCCGGGCGGCGCGGAACCTGTTCGGCTGGACCGCGCTGCGGCCCAACCAGCTCGCCGCCATGCGCGCCGTGATGAAGCGCCGTGACGCCCTGGTGGTGCTGCCCACCGGCGCCGGCAAGTCGGCGATCTACCAGATCCCGGCCAGCCTGATCCCCGGCCCGACTGTGGTGATCTCCCCCCTGCTGGCGTTGCAGCAGGACCAGATCGCCGCGCTCAACGAACGGCAGCGCCCGGAGCTGCGCGCGGTGCGGATCAGCTCGGACGAGAGCGCCGCCCAGCAGGCCGAGGCGATCGAGGACATCCGCGCCGGGCGCGCGGAGTTCCTGTTCATCACGCCGGAGGCGCTGAGCAACCCGGACCGGCTCGCCGAGGTCCGCGAGCTGAAGCCGGCGCTGGTGGCGATCGACGAGGCGCACTGCATCTCCGCGTGGGGCCACGACTTCCGGCCGGACTACCTGGCGCTCGGTCACCTGATCGACGGCCTGGGCCGCCCGCCGGTGGTGGCGCTCACCGCGACCGCCTCCCCGCCGGTACGCGACGACATCATCGCCCGGCTGCGGCTGCGCGAGCCGGAGGTGGTGGTCTCCGGGCTGGACCGGCCCAACCTCTTCCTGGAGGTGGCCCACTGCCCGACCGACGACTACCGGTGGCGGCGGCTGATCGCGCTGCTGCGACGACGAGCGGCCCGGCATCATCTACGTGCCGACCCGGCGGGCGGCCGAGGAACTGGCCGAGCGGCTCACCGGCGCCGGTTTCCCGGCCGAGTTCTACCACGGCGGCATGCCCACCGCGGCCCGGCACGAGCTGCACGAGGCGTTCCTCGCCGACCGGGTGCCGATCATGGTGGCCACGTCGGCGTTCGGCATGGGCATCGACAAGCCGAACATCGCCTGGGTGGTGCACATGGCGCTGCCCGACTCGCCGGACAGCTACTTCCAGGAGATCGGCCGGGCCGGGCGCGACGGCTCGCCGGCCCGGGTGCTGCTGCTGTGGCGCGCCGAGGACGTCGGCCTCCAGCGTTACTTCAGCGGCGGTCTGCCGGACGAGAAGGAACTGACCGAACTCGCCGCGGTGCTGCGCGGCAAGGCCCGCAACCGCAAGGAGCTGCGCG
This sequence comes from Micromonospora sp. RV43, assembly GCF_001029515.1. Taxonomy (NCBI): domain Bacteria; kingdom Bacillati; phylum Actinomycetota; class Actinomycetes; order Micromonosporales; family Micromonosporaceae; genus Micromonospora; species Micromonospora sp. RV43. Next base: position 15,700 of record NZ_LEKG01000056.1, read on the forward strand.
AGCTGACCGGTCTCGGTCCGCGCAAGCTGGGGCAGTACCTGTCCCTGCTGGAGCAGGTCGGCGCCGCCGAGCCACGGGCCAAGCAGCGCATCGGCGCACCCCGGTACGCCCCGGCGGCCGCCGACTCCGGCCGCGCCGCGCTGGCCGAGGCGGAACGGCAGCAGACGGTGACCCGGTCGCGTACCGACATGATGCGCGCCTTCGCCGAGACCACCGGCTGCCGGGGGCAGGCCCTGCTGGCGTACTTCGGTGAGCAGATGCACGAGGTCTGCGGGCACTGCGACAACTGCCACGCGGGCACCAGTGTGGCGGGTGACGGCGCGGTCGGCCCGTTCCCGGTGCACAGCCAGGTACGCCACCCGGAGTGGGGCGCCGGTCTGGTGCTCAGCTACGAGGAGGACCGGATGACGGTGCTCTTCGACGAGGTGGGCTACAAGACGCTGTCCGTGCGCGTGGTGTCCGAACAGGGCCTGCTGGAGCTGGACTAGCCTGACCCGGGCGCCGCGGGGGCGCCCGTCGACAACGACGACCACGGCGAAAGGGGCCTGATCGTGATCGAGCAGCCGGCGTACACCCGGTTCGGCGTCTCCGACGAGGAGTGGGGACTGCTTGTGGGGCTGCCGCAGTCGGTGCTCACCGCGGCGGCCGCCGCCGAGTCCGACGGCACCCGTCGCACCATGGCCGAGAACGCCGCCGGGCTGGAGACCATCGCCGCCGGCCGGGAGTCGGCCAGCCCGCTGGTCGCCGCGGTGGCCGGTGAGGTCGTCGACCGGGTGGGCGACCCGGAGACCGGCGCGGAGCTGCCGGTGATCACGCCGCAGGACCCGAAGGCGATGATCGAGGACGTGCTGGCCCGGGCCGGGCAGGCGTCCGCGCTGCTCGCCGCGCGGGTGGACGAGGGGCAGGCCGGGGCGTACCGGCACTGGCTGGTGGACATCGCCGAGCAGGTGGTGGGCGCGGCCTCCACGGGCGGCATCCTGGGCCTCGGCGGCGACGCGGTGACCGACTCCGAGCGCCGTTTCCGCGACCGGCTGTCCCAGGTGCTGAACGACTGAACGGACTCCTAACAGAGGTTTCCCCGGTCCGTCAATGACGGACGTCACGGCCCCACGGGTGTCGCTTTTCGGCCCCGTGGGGCGTCCTGTTTGTGCAGGGCGTGACGAACACGGGGAGTCGTTTCTATGGACGGGAAGCTGCACCGGCAGGTCCTCGACACGCAGGCGCTGCCGCCGCGGGAGCGGTTCGGCATGTGGCTGGACATGATGGCGAGCACCCCGACGCCGCTGCGGGTGCGCACCGCGCACGCCGACGACTTCGTCGCCCGGGCCGAGTTCGTCGACCTGGGCCGGATGCAGCTCATCCGCTACCGCTACCCGTCGGTGGACTGCGTGCGCACCTCGAAACTGATCCAGCGCTCCGACCCCGACTACTACCTGCTGGCGCTGACGCTCAGCGGCACCAGCCAGGCCGACCAGGAGGGGCAGCGCGCCCGGTGCCGCCCCGGTGACCTCACCTTCTACGACTGCTCCCGCCCGCACGAGGTCAGTCACCACGCGGACCCCGCGGGGTCCGCGTACGCCCACTCGATCGTGGCCCTGATGCCGTACGACGCGCTGCCGTTGCCGCCCCGCCGGCTCGCTCCCCTGTTCGCCGGCCGGATGTCCGGCTCCGAGGGCGTCGGCGGGCTGGTCGCCGACTTCCTCATCCGGATCACCGCGAACCCCGAGCAGTACCACGCGGCCGACGCGGAGCGGCTCGGCGCCGTCGGTCTCGACCTGGTCGCCACGCTGCTGGGCCGCAACCTCGTCTCCGAGGACGAGATGCCCACCGAGGTCCGGCGCCGGGCCCTCCAGGCCCAGGTACGCGCGTACGTGCGCCAGCACCTCGGCGACGCCACGCTCGACCCGGGCGCGATCGCCGACGCGCACCACATCTCGGTGCGCTCCCTGCACCGGCTCTTCGAGGACGAGGAGACCACAGTTGCCGCGTACATCAGGGACGAGCGGCTGGCCCGGTGCCGCCGCGACCTCGCCGACCCGGCGCTGAGCGACCGCTCGATCCAGGTCATCGCCGCCCGCTGGGGCTTCCGGGACAAGGCGCACTTCAGCCGGGTCTTCCGGACCACGCAGGGCGAGACGCCGCAGGAGTACCGGGCCCGTCACCTGGAATCGGCACGGATCGTCAACAGCACGGCATCCGCCGTCAACCTGTCCCGTACATACTGAAACCCGGGCCTGTACCGCTCGCGGTGGGCCCGCGGATATCGGGGGGCCGGGCGCGGCGTCCGCGGCGGTCCCGGCCGCGGGCGGCCCCGCCCGGTGATGTTTCCCGGGACCGCACCGGCGGCCGAGATTTCCGGCCCCGTCGCGCTTCCCCCCAGGACCGACGGGGCCGGTCGGCGGTCAGCCGGCCTCCTCCTCCAGCAACGCCAGCACCGACTTCTCCACCGCCTCGCGCGGCATCTCCGGCTGCACCGGCGCCAGCACCCCGTCGTGGTAGAGGTCGACCACGCGCGGGTCCACGTACGAGGTCCGGGCCACCGTCGGGGTGTTGCCGAGCAGTTCGGCCACCGAACGCATCACCCCCGCCACGGCGCGCCTGCGGGCGGTGGCGGAGCGCTGCGGACCCACAGTGGCCAGTTCGGCGGCGGCCAGCACCGTCGCGTGCCAGGTACGGAAGTCCTTCGCGGTCATCTCGCCGCCGCTGGCATCGCGCAGGTAGTCGTTCACCTCGTCGCTGCGCACGTCGCGCCAGGAGCGGCCGTCCCAGTAGCCGAACAGCCGTTCCTGGGCGCGCCGGCGACGGCGCAGGTTGAGCAGCACCCGGCACAGTTCGGCGTCCTCGATCCGGCGGACCTGGTCGATGCCGCCCTTGGCCGGGAACTCGAACACCACGCAGCCGCCCCGGGAGCGGGCGTGCTCGGGGCGCAGCGTGGACACGCCGAACGTCGGGTCGTCGCCGGTGGCGTACTGGTCGCTGCCGACCCGGAACGCGCCCATGTCGAGCAGCCGGGCGACGGTGGCCAGCACCCGTTCGCGGCGCAGGCCGCGCAGCGCCAGGTCGTGCGTGACCCGGTCGCGCAGCACGGGCAGCCGGTGCGCCACCTCCAGCACGTGGTCGAACTTGGCCTCGTCGCGCTTGCGCCGCCAGCCCGGGTGGTAGAGGTACTGCTTGCGGCCCGCCGCGTCGATGCCGGTGGCCTGGATGTGGCCGTTCGGGTACGGCGAGATCCACACGTCCCGCCAGGCGGGCGGGATCACCAGCTCGCGCAGCCGGGTCAGCTCCCCGGCGTCGCGCACCGGCTCGCCGGCCGGGTCGAGGAAGAGCCAGCCCTTGCCGCGCCGCCGGCGCGCGTATCCCGGCCGGCCCGGATCGCTACGCCGCAACCGCACCGGAGACCCGTTCCACGTCTGCCACCGCAGCCACCACCTCGTCGATCCCGATGGCATCCAATGTCGGGTGGGTTCCTACCCCGCCCGACCCGGTCGAATCCGGGTTGACGGGCGTGGGCTCGATCGCACCCAGCGCCCGGTGCCGGGGCCGGTCCGGCGGCGGGCCCCAGTGCGCCGCCGGCACCGGGCCGAACAGCACCACCGACGCGGTGCCGTAGCCGGTGGCGAGGTGCGCCACGCCGGTGTCCCCGCTGACCACCAGCCGCGCGCCCGCGACGAGCGCGGCCATCTCGGCCAGTCCGGTCCGGCCGGCCAGCACCGCCTCCGGCGGCAGCCCGGCGTCGCGGGCGACCCGCTCGGCCAGCGCCCGCTCGTCCGGCGAGCCGGTGACCGCCACCCGGTGCCCGCGCGCGGCCAGCTCCCGGGCCAGCCCGGCGAACCGGTCCGCCGGCCAGCGCTTCGCCGGGATCTTGCCGCCCGGGTGCAGCAGCGTCACCCCGGCCGGTACGCCGGTCAGCGCCGGACGCCGCAGCGCCAGGTCCCCCGGGTCGGCCGGCAGCCCGTACGCGTGCAGCAGGCGGCACCAGCGGCGGACCTCGTGCTCGTCGTCGTCCCAGGCCGGGCCGTCCGGGTGCCCGGCGCCCGGGTTGCTGTGGGCGAGCAGCCGGCCGGGGCGTACGGCGGCCAGCGCCCGGTGCGACTGCGGCCCACGGCCGTGCAGGTTGACCGCCACCTCGGGGGGCGGGCCGGTCCACGCGATCCGGTCCGGCCCGGCGGTGGGCAGCACCCGGTCGACCGCCCCGGTCAGCTCCGCCAGCGGCGCCAGCCAGCCCGGCGCGGCGAGCACCAGCTCCCGGCCCGGCAGGCCGGCGCGCAGGCCACGCAGCGCCGGCACGGCGGTGGCCAGGTCGCCGACCCCGAGCGCCCGCAGCACCAGGATCACGGGTACGAGGACTCCTGCGCGGCGCAGACCACCATCTCGCGTACCGCGCAGCCGGCCGGCTGGGACAGCGCGAACATGACGGCGGCGGCGGTGTCGGCCGGCTCGTTGAGCACCGCGTCCGGGCCGGGGCGGTACTGCGCGTCCCGCTCGTCGAAGAACGCGGTCCGCATCCCGCCCGGGATCAGCAGCGTCACGCCGACAGCGCCGGCGAGTTCCGCGGCGAGCGCCCGGGTGAAGCCCACCACCCCGAACTTCGCCGCGCAGTACGCTGTCGCGTCGCTGACCGCCTTCACCCCGAGCGTGGAGGCCACAGTGACGATGCTGCCCCGGGACGCCTCCAGCCAGGGCAGCGCGGCCCGGATCACCGCAGCGGTGGCGAGCAGGTCCACTGTGACGATCCGCTCCCAGGTCTCGGCCGGGATGTCGGCCAGCTTCCCGGGCACGTCCATCCCGGCGGCGGTGACCACGGCGTCCAGCCCGCCGGAGCGTTCCGCGAGGTCGCGGGTGGCGGCCTCGGCGGCGCGGGTGTCGGCCAGGTCGCACTCGACCCAGGGCACCCCGTCGGCGGGGCGCTGCCGGTCCAGCACCAGCGGGCGCCCACCGGCGCGGGCCACCGCGGCGACCACCGCCGCGCCGAGCCCGCTGGAGCCGCCGGTGACCAGGACGGTCGGCCCGGCTCCGGGCGCGCCGGCGCTCACGCCGCCACCGTCGGACCGGCGGGCGCGACCGCGCTGGGTCGGATGCGTCGCTCGTTCATCGTGCTCCCTTCGCCGTGGACCGGACCTGCGCGACGGCCTCGGCCGGGTCGCCCGACGCGGCCGGCCAGCCGCCGCTGCCCCGCCCGGCCCGCGCCGCCGCGATCATGTCGGTGGTCGAGCGCCCGTCGAGGTACGGCACGACCACCGTGTGACCGCCCCAGCGGGCCAGGATCTCCGTCTCGGGCAAGGTCTCCGGGCCGCCGCCGCTGGCGTAGTCGCCGCCCTTGACCCAGATGTCCGGGCGCAGCCAGGACAGCGCCGCCTCCGGTGTCGGCTCGTCGAAGATCAGCACCGCGTCGACGCAGCCGAGCGCGGCGAGCAGCCGCCCCCTGTCGCCCTGCGGCACGACCGGGCGCTCCGGACCCTTGAGCCCCGCCACGCTGGCGTCGGAGTTGAGGCAGACCACCAGGCAGTCGCCGAGCTGCCGGGCCGCCTGGAGCGTCGCCACGTGCCCGGCGTGCAGCAGGTCGAAGCAGCCGCCGGTGGCGACCACCGTGCCGCCGGCCGCACGTACCCGCGCCACCACCTCGCCGGCCGCCCCGGCGCCGATCCGGTCCCCGCCGCCGGTGACCACCGCCGGGGCGACCGCCCGCACCGGCGCGGGCAGCGCGGCGGCGACACCGCCGCCGGCCACGTACGCCGACGCCTCGGTGACCGCCTCCTGCACCGCCTCGGACACGAGCGCGCCCCGGGCCAGGGCCAGCGTCGCGGTGGACGCGAACCGGTCGCCGGCCCCGCAGGTGTCCCCCTCGGCGGGCGGCGCCGGCACCACCAGGGGCGTGGACCCGGCGTGGCTGAGCAGCGCGCCGTCGCCGCCGAGCGTCACCGCCACCGCGCGCGCCTGCCAGCGGCGGCGCAAGGCGTGCGCGCTACGCGACGCGACGGCCAGGCGGGAGCCGCCCGGCGGCGTCTTGGCCAGCTCGCGGGCCTCCGGCTCGTTCGGGGTGGCCAGGTGCACGCCGGGTACGGCGGCCGGCCCGCGCGGATGCGGATCCCAGACCACAGGCGCCCGGGTTGCGGCCAGCGCCGCGCGCAGCGCCGGATGCCCGGCCACGCCCCGGCCGTAGTCGCTCACCAGCACGGCGGACGCGTCGGCGATCAGCCGCAGCACGGCGTCGCTGGGCTGACCGGGCGCACCGGCGCTCCCGCCCCGGTCGTGGCGCAGCAGCACCCGTCCGCGCGCCCGCAGCCGGATCTTCTCCGGGGTGGCGCCGGCCAGCGGAAGCGCGTACAACCGGACCCCGGCGGCGGCGAGCAGCGTGCCCAGCCGGGCCCCGCCCGCGTCGTCGGCGACGGCGGTGACCAGCGCGACCTCGGCGCCCTGCGCGGCGGCGAAGACGGCGGCCAGCCCGGCGCCACCGGGCCGGTCGACGGATACGGTCTCGTCCAGCACCGGCACCGGGGAGTCCGGGCAGAGCCGGTTCACCAGACCTTCGACGTCGCGGTCCAGCAGCGTGTCACCGAGCACCACCACCGGTCCCCTCATGCCGGGCCTCCCCGGCCGGCCGTCGCCGTCGGGTCCGGCTCGCCGACGACGACCTCGACACCCGCGCGTACCGGCCCGGCCACCGGCTGGGCGGCGAGCGCGGCGGGCAGCGCCAGCTCGACGTACTCGCAGAGCACGTGCGAAGCCACCAGATGCAGTTCCTGCACCACCTGCCCGTCCGGCGAGTCGATCGCCAGATGCTCGTGGCAGAGGTCGGCGAGGGGGTTGGGTGCGGGTCCGGTGAAGGCCCAGCAGCGCAGGCCCGCCTGGTGTGCGGCGTGGGCGGCGGTGAGGAGGTTGGTGCTGGCGCCGCTGGTGGTCATGAGCAGGAGGTGGTCGTGGGGCCGGCCGTGGGCGCGGACCTGCCGGGCGAAGGTTTCGTCGTATCCGTAGTCGTTGGCGATGGCGGTGACGGCGCTGGTCTCGGCGTGCAGGGCGATGGCGGAGAGGGGTTGGCGGTCGTGGCGGAGTTTGCCGACGAGTTCGGCGGTGAGGTGCTGGGCTTCGGCGGCGCTGCCGCCGTTGCCCGCCACCAGCAACCGGCCACCGGCGGCGAGCCGCTGCGCCAGCTCCTCGCCCCAGCGGGCCAGCATCTGCTCCGCCTCCCGCAGCGGCAGCAACGCGGCGGCCAGCAGGCTCAGGTGGTCCTCCAGCACCGTCGCGCCGGCGGCCGGCGTCCCGGCCGTCATCAGGCGACCACCCGGGTCGGGCGGCGCACGGTGGCCACCTCGCCGTACAGCTCGGTGAGGCGGTCCGCGGTGGTGGCCCAGGAGTAGCGGGTGCGGGCCCGCTCCAGCGCGGCGGTGGCGTAGGCGAAGCGGCGGATCCGGTCGCCGAGCAGGCCCCGGAGCGCCGCGCCGAGGGCGGCCGGCTCCCGGGGCGGCACCAGGTCGCCGGTACGTCCGGCCACCACCGTGTCGATCAGCCCGCCGACAGCCGTCGCGACCACCGGTACGCCGCAGGCCATCGCCTCCAGCGGGGTGAGCCCGAACGGCTCGTACCAGGGGGCGGCCACGAGCACGTCGGCCGACCGGTACCAGCGGCCCATCTCCTCCCGGGGGACCGCGCCGACCAGCCGTACCCGGTCGGCGACGCCGAGCGAGTGGGCCAGCGCGCGCAGGCGCAACGCGTACGGGTCGGTCTCCAGCAGCCCGGCCGGCGGCCCGCCGACGACGACGCACTCGGCATCCGGCACCTCGGCGACGGCCCGGATGACGTCCTGGAAGCCCTTGCGTTCGACCAGCCGGCCGACGGTGAGGACGCGGGCCCGGCCGCCGTCACGGTCGGCGACCGGGCCGAGCGGGGAGAACGTCGTGAGGTTCACCCCCGACGGCACGACAGTCATCCGGGACCGGGGTACGCCCATCCGGACCAGTTCGGCGACCTCGTCCTGGCACTGGGCGACCACCCGGTCCACCGAGCGGCCCAGCTTCCGCTCGTGCTCGACCCGGCCCGGCGGGCTGGTGTCCTGCACGCCCTGGTGGCGGCGCTTGACGGTGCCGAGCGCGTGGTACGTCTGCACCATCGGCACGCCCGCGCGGCGGGCCGCGGCGAGACCCGCGAGCCCGCTCATCCAGAAGTGCGCGTGCACCACCTCGGGCTGCCAGTCGCCGGTGCGCCACCGGTCGGCCAGCCACTGCCCGAACGACGGCATGTACGGCAGCAGGTCGTCCTTGGCCACCGGTTCGGCCGGCCCGGCCGGTACGTGGACCACCTCGTACCCGTCCGGGGTGCGGACGCTCACCGGCAGGTCCACCGCGTCGAGGCGGGTGTAGACGCGCACGTCGTGACCGGCGGCCGCGAGCGCGGCGGAGAGCTCCGCGACATGCGTGTTCTGGCCACCGGCGTCCTCCCCGCCGAGGACGGCGAGCGGGCTGGCATGCTCCGAGATCATCGCGATGCGCATACTTCCTCCTCCAGCAGCCGGTCCCAGTCGGCGAGGAATCGATCCAGGCCGTAGCGGTCCCGGGCGGCGGCCCGGGCCACGGCGCCCGCCCGGCGGGCGGACTCCGGGTCGTCCAGCAGGCCACGGGCGGCGTCGACGAGCGTGTCGACGCGGGTGGACAGCGCGCCCGCGGCAGGCGGCACCGCCTCCACCGCCTCGGTCGTGGCCAGTGCCACCACGGGCATGCCCATGGTCATGGCCTCGACGAGGCTGAGGCCGAGTGAGGTCCAGCGGCACAGGTGCAGGTACGCGCGCCGTTTGGCGAGTTCGGCGTGCATGGCGTGCTGGGGTACGTCGTCGTGGCTGGTCAGCCGGTCCTCGGGCAGGCCGAGGTGGGCGGCGAGACCGTCCACCTTCATGCCGTAGACGTCCAGCGGCGCCAGCGCGGCGAACCGGGCGAGCAGGTCGGTGCCGGTGACCCGCCAGCGGCGTACCGGCTCGTTGATGACCACGGCGAGGCGGTCGAGTTCCCCGGTCCACTCGACGTTCGGCGGTACGACGCCGTGGTCGACGACTGTGGTCCTGGTCGCGCCGTTGTCCCAGAACAGCTCGTTGAACGCGGTGACGTGCGTGAGCAGCAGGTCGTCGCGGTCGGCCATCGGGTGCCGGGTGTTCGGCACGTCGCCTTTCGGGGTGTTGTGCTCGACGTAGATGGCCGGCACGTCCCGGCCCGGCCGGCGGCCGAGCCACTCCGCCGCCAGGTCGAGTTCCTCCGGGCGTTGCAGGATCACCAGGTCCACGTCGGTGTCGCGCAGGTCTTCGGGAGTGACCTCGACGGCGCTGTCCGGCCACGGGTAGGTGCGCGCCCGGCCCAGCCCGTACGGACCCCGGTCCGGCGTGACAGGCACCAGGTAGCGGTGCTTGCCGTGCACGAAGGAGGTCGTCCACGACCCGTGGACGTGCCACAGCAGGATGTTCATCCGGCCACCCCGCCCGCCACCGGTGCCGGCACGCCGAGCAGCCGCAACGCCTCCAGGACCCGTCCCGGCTCGACAGCCGACAGGCACGGGTGGCCGGGGACCGGGCAGACGGTGGCGCGGGTGTCCCGGCACGCCGCCCCCGCGTCGCCGAGCCGCACCGTCGGCACCCGGTAGGGCCCCCACTGCCCGAACGGCACCGTCGGCGCGAACAGGCTCACCACCGGCACGCGGAGCGCGGCGGCCAGGTGCGCCGGGCCGGTGTTGCCCACCACCAGCGCCCCGGCGCCGGCGATGACCGCCGCCAGGTCGTCCAGCCCGGTCCGCCCGCCCAGGTCGACGCCGCCCGCCGCGGCGACGCGCGCGGTCAGCTCCCGCTCGTCCGGTCCGCCGGTGACCACGACCCGGTAGCCTGCGGCGCCGAGCACGCGGACCACGCGGGTGGCCAGTTCCTCCGGGCAGGCGCGGGTCTCCACCGACGATCCGGGGTGCAGGACCACGTAGCCGGGTTCGCCGGCGTCGGCCGCGCGCGGCGGAAGCCGGTCGGTGCGGATGCGCAGCGCCGGTTCGTCATGGCCGGGCAGCGCGAAGCCGGCTGCGGCGGCGAGGGACAGGGCGCGTTCGGGTTCGGGTACGCCTGCCGGGACGCGGTGGCGGACGTCGAGCAGGCTGCCGGGGTAGTCGTCGCTGATGGCGCTGATCCGGGGTACCCCGGCCAGGCGCAGAAGCAGGGCCAGGGGCAGGGCGGACTGGTGGAAGGAGGTGAACACGACCGCCTCGTCGGCGCGTACCTCCGACAGCCGGTCGGTCAGCGCGCGCACGGCGCCGGGGTCGACGGGTGGGGCGGGCGCGTCGATCCACGGCAGCGGCGCCTCGATGATCTCGTCCACGCCTGGGAGCAGTTCGGCGGCGGCCCGGCCGCGTGGCCCGCACAGCAGCACCACCCGCTGCGCGCCGGCCGCGACCGCCCGGATGCCCGGACCGGTCACCAGCACGTCGCCCGCCGCGTCGCTGCGCACCACCAGCACCGTGTCCCGGCGTGACCGGCGCGCGGGCTGCGGCGCGGCCGTCAGGCGCATCCGGGCCAGCACGATGCCCACCGCGTCCGGCAGGTCGGCCGCGACAGTGGGCGCGGCAGCCACCTCGGCGGCCCGGGTGGCGGGCGTGGGCACCATGATCGCCGCGGCGCCGGCCGCGGCGGCGGCTGCCGTGTCCGCGCCGATGTCCCCGATCACCACGCAGCGGGTCGGCGTGGTCCCGAGCGCGGCCGCGGCCTCGTGCACGAGGCCGGGCGCGGGCTTGCGGCAGACGCACCCGTCGGCCTCGGCGTGCGGGCAGATCGCCCAGTGGTCGAAGGGCCCGAGCAGTTCCTCCACCCGGGCGTTGACCAGACGCAGGTCGTGCGCCGTGAAGCAGCCCCGGGCCAGGCCGGACTGGTTGGTGACCACCGCCAGCCGCAACCCGGCCGCCCGCAACCGGTCCAGCGCCTCCCGGGCGCCCGGCACCGGCCGGACCTTCTCCGGGTCGCCGTTGTACGGCACATCCTCCACCAGCGTGCCGTCCCGGTCCAGCAGGACCGCGTCGTACAGGCCGGACGGGAACCGGTCAGCACCCGGGTCAACCCGGGCTGACCTGCACTGATCCCGCTCGTGGTCCCGTCGCACGGGCGGCGGGTTCCCGAGGCCCCGAGGAGTAAACGTCGACGTCGGCGCCAGGCCGCCCCGCCGGTGCCGCACAGCCGGGTGCACGCCTGCCACGACCGGCCCGGTCCGGCGATACCCGCCGCCCCGGAGAAGCTAACCCGGATCGCCGTTAGCGACGGCCCGCGCCGGGGTACCGCTCGGTGATGGCGGTTGTGGAGAAGGTGATCGACGCGCCCCCGGAGCAGGTCTTCGAGGTGCTCGCGGACGGGTGGACGTACAGCGACTGGGTGGTGGGCACCGCGCACGTGCGGGACGTGGACGACACGTGGCCGCGCGTCGGCAGCCGGCTGCACCACCGGGCCGGGCCGTGGCCGTTCTCGCTCCAGGACAAGTCGACGGTGCTGGAGTGCCAGTCGCCGCACCGGCTGGTGCTGCGCGCCGGGCTGTGGCCGGCCGGGGAGGCGATCGTGGCGTTCGCCCTGGAGCCGCTGGACGACGGCAGGACCCGGGTGACGATCGGCGAGGACTTCGCCGCCGGGCCGCTGCGGTGGGTCCGGACCAAGCTCAACGACCTGGTGCTGCATCTTCGCAACCGGGAGACGCTCGCCCGGCTGTCCGACATCGCGACGAGGCAGAAGCCGGAGCGGTGATCGATCGGTGGCGGGGCGTCTGTGCGGCTGCCGCGCGAGGGACTGGCTACCCTCTCAGGTGAACCTGTCGGCTGACCGAGGATGTCCGTGATGATCGAACCCGTGCAGTTACCCTCCCCGTGGGGGGATGCGCGCCTGACCGTCGTCGTTCCGACCTACAACGAGGCGGGCAACCTCCCGGTGCTGGTCGAGCGCCTCCTCGCGCTGCCGCTGCCGGGGCTGAAGGTGCTGGTCGCCGACGACAACTCCCCGGACGGTACCGGCGAGGTCGCCGACAAGCTGGCCATCGAGCACCCGGACCGGGTGACGGTGCTGCACCGCCCGGGCAAGGAGGGTCTCGGCCGGGCGTACGTGGACGGCATCGGCCGGGCGCTCGACGACGGCGCGGACTTCGTCGCGCAGATGGACGCCGACCTGTCGCACCCGCCGGAGGCGCTGCCCGGCATGCTCGGCGCGCTGCTGTCCACCCAGGCTTCGGTGGTCATCGGCTCGCGCTACGTGCCCGGCGGTGAGCTGGACGAGAACTGGCCGCTGTACCGGCGCGCGCTCAGCGGCTGGGCGAACCTGTACGTGCACACGCTGCTGCGGGTACGCATCCGCGACCTGACCGCCGGCTTCAAGATCTGGCGGGCGGATGCGCTGCGCGCGATCGGGCTGGACCGGGTGCAGTCCAACGGCTACAGCTTCCAGGTGGAGATGCACTACCTCGCCACCAAGCTGGGCCACACGATCCTCGAGGTGCCGATCCGCTTCGAGGAGCGCCGCGACGGCGACTCGAAGATGACCACCGCCACGAAGATCGAGAGCGCGCTGATGCCGTTCAAGCTGCGCAGCCGGCACCGCAACCTGGACTCCTGACCCGCTCTCCCGCACCTCCACCGCGCCCTCACGCTGCGTCATTGTCACCGCGCGTGAGGGCGCGGTCGTCCCGCCACTTTCCTCGTCGACCCCTTTGCTCTGCAGCCATCGGCGCAGCACCGCCCTGAGCAGGGACGCTGTCCGGGACATTGTTTCGCCGGGCGCCCGCTGCGGACACGCTGCGTGACCGATGCGTATGCGGGTGCAGAGCAAAGGCGGTGGTGCGTTGATACCGCCGGGGCAGCGCCGAATACTCAGCGTTACGCACCGTGAACGGCCGTCAGCCGTCGATTGCGCGGCGGCGATCAGCCGTCGGCGCAGTCGGCGGTCAGCCGACACCGCTTTGAGCGCCTCGTCGCGAACAGCTCGCAGATCTTGGTAGGAAACGGCCCCCACAGGGGCACTTTCGTACCAAGATCTATGGCTGCATCCGGGTGGAGGCGCGGTCGGGTCAGCGGTAGACGGTGCGGTGGGCGGCGGCGATCGTCCGGGCGTACACCGCGCCGGTGACGGCCCGGTCGCGGGCCAGCGCGGCCCGCGCCGCGTTCGCCCCCGGCGCGCCGTGGACGCCGCCGCCCGGGTGGGCGGAGGCGCTGGCCAGGTAGAGCCGGTCCACCGGGGTGTCGGCCCGGCCCAGGCCGGGGATCGGCCGCAGGAACAACTGCTGGTACGCCGCGGCAGTGCCGCCGCCCAGCGCTCCCCCGACCAGGCTCGGCTCGGCGGCCTCCAGGTCGGCCGGGCCGGCCACGTGGCGCCCGACGATCGACGCCCGGAAACCCGGCGCCGCCGTCTCCAGCACCTCCTCCATCCGCTCCACGTGCCCCGCCACCTCCTCGGCCCGCCAGTTCCGGCGGAACGGCAGGTGGGTGTAGGACCAGAGCGACTCGGTGCCGGGCGGTGAGTGACTCGGGTCGGCCACCGACATCTGTCCCACCAGTAGGAACGGATCCCGTGGCAGCTCGCCGCGGGCCAGCTCGGCCGCGTACGTGGTGAGGCCGTCGAGGTCGGCGCCCAGGTGCACGGTGCCGGCGCCGGCCAGGTCGCGGTTCTTCCACGGCACCGGCGCGGACAGCGCCCAGTCGACCTTGAGCGTGGAGCCGTCCCACTTGAAGTGCGCCAGGTCCTCGACCATCCGGGGCGGCAGCGCCGCCGCGCCGACCAGGTCGAGGAAGAGCGCAGGCGCTGGTACGTCGGCGAGCACGGCGCGCCGGGCCCGCCAGTCGGTGCCGCCTGCGGTGCGTACGCCCATCGCCCGGCCCCGGGCGGTGAGCACCCGCTCGACCCGGGCGCCGTACGTGATCCGCCCGCCCCGCTCGACCAGCCGCGCCACCAGCGCGTCGGTGATCTTCTGGGCGCCGCCCACCGGCACCGGCCAGCCCACCTGCTGGCCGAGCATGGCGAGCAGCCAGCCGTACACGCCGGAGCCGGCCTCCTCCGGGGACAGGTCGGTGTGCAGGGCGCATCCGGCCAGCAGCACAGTGCCGCCCTCGCCCTCGAACAGCTCCGCGCCGAGCTTGCGGACCGGGAGCACGAGGCGGCGGGCGAGCCGGAGCGCGCCGCCGACCCGGAGCTGCCGCAGCAGGCCCAGTCCGCCGCGTACCGGCGGGAACGGGGTGGTGATCGTCTGCAACATCGGCTCGGAGACCTGGCACCAGTCGGCGTACGCGTGCCGCCAGCGCTCCCCGTCGCCGGGCGCGAACGCCTCCAGCGAGGCGGCGGTGGCGTCCAGGTCGCGGTTGACCACTGCGGCCCGGCCGTCCGGTAGCAGGTGCGCCAGCACGTCCGGCGCGTGCGTCCAGGACAGGCCGTGCCGTTCCAGGCCCAGCCCGTCGAGCACCGGGGAGGCGTAGCCGAGCGGGTAGAAGGAGCTGTAGAGGTCGCTGAGGTAACCGGGCGCGGTCACGTACGCGGAGCGGACGGCCCCGCCGGGCGCCTCGGTGGCCTCCAGGACCTCGACGTCCCAGCCGGCGTCCACCAGCAGGTTCGCGGCCACCAGCCCGTTGTGCCCGGCCCCGATGACGACGGCGTCTGCGGTGGAGGTCATCCGATCCGCCTACCCGGCCGGTCACCGGGCGAAACGCGTTTGCCCAGCCCATGCCGGGGCAAGCACGGCCGCATGTACACGGTTGCGCAGCTCATTGGTGGAGTGTGGGGCGCCGGCGGCGAGGGCGGCGAGCTGGTCGTCCACGATCCGGCGGACGGGTCGCCGGTGACGCGGACGCCGGTCGCGACGGCCGACGAGGTGGCCAAGGCGGTGGAGGCGGCCCGGGGCGTGGCGGCGGAGTGGGCCGCGACCGCGCCCGCGGACCGGGCCGCGGCGCTGCACCGGGCGGCGGACGCCGTCGAGGCGGCGGCCGACGAGTTGGCCGAGGCGACCACGGCGGAGATGGGCAAGCCGCTCGACGACGCGCGGGGCGGGGTGGCGGCGGGCGTCGGCACGCTGCGACAGTACGCCGAACTGGCCCCGCTACGGGGCGGCCGGACGCTGCACGGCGCGCACGGCGCGCTGGACTTCATGGCTCCCGAGCCGCGCGGCGTGGTCGCCGCGATCACCCCGTGGAACGACCCGGTGGCGGTGTCCTGCGGCTTGCTCGGCGCGGCGCTGGTCACCGGCAACGTGGTGGTCTACAAGCCGAGCGAGCGGACCCCTGCCACCGGCTGGCTGCTCGCCCGCGCGCTGGACTCGGCGTTGCCGGCCGGGGTGCTGTCGCTGATCACCGGCGGCGGCGAGGTCGGCGCCGCGCTGGCCGGGCAGGAGCTGGACGTCATCGCGCACGTCGGTTCCACTGCGACCGGCCGGGTGATCGCCGCCGCGGGCGCGCGTACCGGGGCGAAGGTGCTGCTGGAGAACGGCGGCAGCGATCCGCTCGTGGTGGACGCGGACGTCGACCCGATCTGGGCGGCCGAACAGGCGGCGCTCGGCTGCTTCGCCAACGCCGGTCAGATCTGCGTGGCGGTGGAGCGGATCTACGTGCACCGCGACGTCGCCGAGGGCTTCCTGGACGCGCTCGTGGCGCGCGCCGAGGCGCTCACAGTGGGCCCCGGCCGTGACCCGGGCACACAGCTCGCGCCGCTCGTGGACCGGCGGCACCGGGACCACGTGCACGGGCAGGTGACCGCCGCGCTCGCCGACGGTGCCCGGGTACGCGCCGGCGGCGTGCTGCCGGACGGACCGGGCGCGTTCTACCCGGCCACCGTGGTCGAGGGCTGCCGCCACGACATGGCGCTGGTCCGGGAGGAGACGTTCGGGCCGGTAGCCCCGGTGGTGGTGGTCGACTCGTTCAGCGAGGGGCTGCGGTGCGCGGCCGACTCCCCGTACGGGCTGGCCGCCACAGTGCTGACCGGCTCGATGAGCCATGCCCAGCGCGCCTGGCGGGAACTGCCGGTCGGCACCGTGAAGATCAATTCGGTGTTCGGCGGGGCGCCGGGTGGCGCGGCCCAGCCGCGCCGGGGCAGTGGCCAGGGCTTCGGGTACGGCCCGGAGCTGCTGGACGAGTTCAGCACCGTCAAGGCGGTGCACCTGGAGGCGCCGGGCGGCGGCCACTGGTGAGACGGCACAGAGCGAGCCCGGGACCGCCTCGGTCCCGGGCTCGACGCGTACCCCAGGGGTCAGCGACCCCCGCGGGCCTTGCGGGTCGCGTTGTTGTTGGCCTTCTCGATCGCCGTGACCAGTTCCGGCTTGGTCATCCGGGACCGGCCACGCACGTCCAGTTTCTTCGCCACCTCCATGAGGTGGTCCTTGGTGGCGTTGGCGTCCACCCCGCCGGCCGTCGGCGCGCGCCGGGCCGGGCCGCCGCCTTCGGCCTGCTTGTCGCTGGGCCCCTTGCGGCCCTTGGGCTCCCAGTGGTCGCCCACCTTCTCGAACTCGTGCTTGACCGCGGCGAAGGCGGTGCGGTGCGCCCGCTCCCCCTCGCCGTACGTCTCGACCGCCGAGTCGTGCGTCTTCTCCCAGGTCCGCTGCGCCTTCGCCGGGGAGCGCCGCAGCGTGCTGGGCAGTACCTCGCGCCCGGGCATCTCGTCCTCCTCCTGGAGTCTCGATCGGGTGTCTGGTGTGGTTCCCTCCCGCCCGGCGGGCAAACCGGCACCCGGTTTGTCGATTTCCCCCCGGGGGTACCGCCCGGCCACGCCCGGTGGCGGGGCCTGGAGGAGGCGGACATGACCGTGACGACACCACAGACGGTCGACGGCCGGACGCGGTCCCGTCTCCCCCGCCGGATCCGCCAGCTCAACTGGCGCACCTGGCGCGGCGTGCTGGTACGCAGCGGCAAGGGCTTCGTCACCGACAACTGCGCGGACTGGGCCGCGGCGCTCACCTACTACGGCGTGCTGGCCCTGTTCCCGTCCACGATCGTGGTGGTCGCGCTGGTCGGCCTGGTCTCCGACGGCCCGCGCACCGTCGACACCGTGATCGACCTGGCCCGGGAGATCGGCGCCGGCTCGGTGGTCGGCAACGACGCGTTCGTGGGCGTGGTGCGCAACGTGGTCGAGCAGCAGGGCTCGGCGAAGGTGCTGCTCAGCTTCGGTCTGCTCGGCGCCCTCTGGTCCGCGTCCGGGTTCATCGGCGCGTTCACCCGCGCCTCCAACGCGATCTACGGGGTACGGGAGGGACGGCCGTTCTACCGGCTGCGCCCGTTGCAGATCGGCATGGCCGCGGTGACGATCGTGCTGCTGGCGGTGGTGGCCACCGGGCTGATCGTCAGCGGCCCGGTCACCGACGCGGTGGGTGACCTGCTGCACGCCGGGGCGGTGGCCCGCACGACATGGTCGGTGGCGAAGTGGCCGCTGCTCGCCGTGGTCGCGATGACGCTGCTGTCGCTGCTGTTCTGGATCGCGCCGAACGTCCGCCAGCCGCGGTTCCGCTGGCTCACCCCGGGCGGCGCGCTGGCGCTCGTGGCCTGGGTGCTCGCCTCCTTCGGCTTCGGCCTGTACGTGGCGAACTTCGGCTCGTACGACGTCACGTACGGCAGTCTCGGCGCGGTCATCGCGTTCCTGGTGTGGCTCTACCTGTCCAACTGCGCGCTGATGCTCGGCGTGCAGGTGAACGCCGAGCTGCAACGCGGGCGGGCGATGCAGGCGGGGGTCGAGGAGCCGGACGACCCGGTGCTGCCGCCGCGCGCCCCGGCCGACGACGAGAAGGCGGACGGAGAGAAGACGGCCGACCGGTTGCCGCCCGGATGACCGGCTCTCCCGGCCCGCGCCGGTTTACCGGCGATCCCCCGGGGCATCTCCCAAGGCATGGAACGTGGCAGCAGCAAGCACTCGCCCAGGGTCGACGACCAGATGAGCAGCGAGGTCAGCGGTCTCGTCCAGAGCACCGGGACCGGCGGTTCGCGGGCCGAGGAGTTCCGGATCCCCGAGCCGGCCGGCGAGGACCAGCCGGAGGCCACCACGGCGCCGGCCGGGGAGCTGCGCAGCGGCACGCCGCAAGGCATGAGCTCCGAGGACGTCGAGGCGCGCAGCCGGCTGGGACGGTTCATCACCATGACCGCCCTGCCCGGTGACCGGGACGCGCTGCTGGCAAACGCGCGGGAGAACGAGGCGCCGACGGACATCGTCGCCGCCCTGGAGACCCTGCCCGCGGGCGCCCACTACCAGACGATCTCCGAGGTGTGGGCCGCACTCGGGCACAGGAACGAGACGACGCGCTGGTGAGCGGGCCGGCCCACGGCCCGTACGAGACACACACCGGCGGAAGAGGAGGAACCCCGACATGAGTGGCGTTACCGAGCACGTGGACGTGGACGTCCCGATCCGGACCGCGTACGACCAGTGGACCCAGTTCGAGGAGTTCCCGCACTTCATGGACGGCGTGCAGGAGGTGCGGCAGCTCTCCGACACGATGACCCACTGGACCGTCGAGATCGCGGGCGTGAAGCGCGAGTTCGACGCCGAGATCACCGAGCAGCTGCCGGACGAGCGGGTGGCCTGGCGCTCCACCGGGGGCACCCAGCAGGCGGGCGTGGTGACCTTCCACCGCCTCGACGAGGGGCACACCCGGGTCACGCTCCAGATGGAGTTCGAGCCGCACGGCGTGGTCGAGCAGGCCGGCGACAAGCTGGGCGTGGTCGACCGGCGCGCCAAGGGCGACCTGGAGCGGTTCAAGCAGTTCATCGAGCGGCGCGGTCAGGAGACCGGCGCCTGGCGTGGCGCTGTCGACCGCCCCACCCCCTGAGCCACCTCCCCCGTACCCGAGTTTCGATGGCCGCCGGCGGTGCCGGCGGCCATCGCCGTGTCCGGCCGTTTGCGATCATCCGGTCCGGGTACCGCAGGGGAATGACCGACAACGACCGCCACGTGTGGCGCGACGAGGACCGCACTCCCCTGCACGAGCTGGACCAGGCCATCGCCCGGTCGGCCACGGACGGCCAGGGCGACGACGTCACCGCCAACGACGCCGGCGAGGAGGCCGCGTTCGGGCACGGCCCGGAGGCGGTGGACCGGGGCGCCGGCCCGGAGGCCGAGCGGCGTGAGATGACCGATGCGGACCGGGCCTACCGGCCGTCGACGATCGGGCGGACCGGCCCCGACAGCATGTGATCCGCCGGCGGCTGCGGCACCCGTGCCGATGCCCGCAGCCGCCGGATTCATGCTCGGCCGAAACGACAAAAAGTGCGGTACGGACGGCCGGGAAAACGGACAGCCCATCTAGAATCGGCCGAACGGCTGACGGCACTCCCCCTGATGCGCGCAAGACTTTCGGGATGCAACAGGGCTCCGGTTTCCTCTCCAACCGTCAGCGCAAGCTCGCGTGGCTGGGCTTCCTGCTCGCCGCGCTCCAGGCTCCGGTCTCCGCCCGGTTCACCGAGGACAGCTCCTGGCTGTTCAGCCTGGTGGTGGCGCTGATGGTCGCGACCGTGATCATCGCCGACGACGGCGCCCGCCGCCGCCCGGCCGACGCCCGCTCCTCCGACTGAGTCAGCGCGTGCCGGGGCGAGCCTCGTGCCCCGGCATCCCCCGGCTGCGGCGGCGCTCCTTCATCTCCGCCTCGTAGAGGTGCCGCCGGCCCTCGACCAGCTCGTCGCGGGCCTGCCGGTCCAGCTCCCGGAAGAGCGCGTAGTACCCGTCGTCGAAGTCCTCGACGATCTGGAACGTCCACCGCCCGGCGATGACGTTGCGGCCGAGCAGTTCCCTGTCGATCCGCTCGGCGAGCGCCGGGTGACCGGCGGCGCGGAACATCTCCACCGCGTCGTCGAGCATCAGGTCCGCGTGGCCGATGAGCTGGTGCAGCCCGTACAGGTGGCCGCGGGCCCGCTCGACGCACTCCAGGGCCTCGCTGAGCTTGCCCAGCGCCTCGACCGTGGCGTCACTCACTCCCTCCGGGCGCCGGTGTGCCCGGTCCGGTCCGTCGGCCCGCTGTCCCATCGTGTCCCTCCGTGACCCCGGTCGCGTGGTCTGCGTACCGGACTTCTGCCCCCGCACGGGCGACTCAATCCCGCCGGACGACGAGACCGCTCCCCCGGACGACCCGGGCATCCCCCGCTCGGCCGAGGCCGGCCCGCGGCGGGCGGCGTTAGCCTCGGACACCATGCGCGTGCCGAACAACCGGGTCGCGACCCGCCGCTCCGCGGCCGTGGCCGCGCGGACGACCCTCACCTCGCTGACCGCCACCGTCGGCACCGCCGGCCTCGCCGCGGCCCACGCGAACCCCGGGCTGCTCGCCGAGGTCGACCAGCACGCCGCCGGGGTACGCGACAGCCTCGACGGCGACCGCCGGCCACTGACGGTGGCGGCGCTCGCCGGGTACGTCGAAGGGCTGCGCGACGCGGCGGCCGAGTACGGCTGGACGCCGCCGGCCGAGCCGGTGGACTGGTCCGAGCCGGACTGGACGCTCACCCGCCTGCTCGCGGTGTGCCTGCTGGCCCGCGGGCTGGACCCGCGCCACCTGGCCTGACCCGGACACGGCTACGGGGCGCCCGCGATCGCCCCGCGGACACCCCGTCACCCGTTGCCGTCAGCCGTTCGGCCGGCGGAACTGCTGTGTCTCGTCCCCTGCCTCGCCGGAGCGGTACGTGCCCGCGCCCGACATGGACGACTGCTGCGCCGCCGGTGCCGGTTGCCCGCCCCGGTCGGCCATCCGCCGCTCGTAGTCGCCACGGCCGGCCTGCTGCGCCTGCCGCTGCTGCCGGATCGCCCGGGACTCCTCGGCGGCCCGGTGCAGCCAGCCGTCCCAGCGGTCCTGCATCGGCTTGACCAGACCACCACCGACACCGACGATCAGGATGCCGGCCACGGTGGCGAGGAACGCCACGAGCACCGGTGTGGTCACCGTGGTGGCGATGCCCACCTGGTTCAGCGCGGCGATGATGCCGAGCGCCAGGATGAAGATCGCCGTCACGTCGGCCAGCACCCGGCCGTACGAGAGCCCACCCAGCGCGCCGGAGACCAGGTCCCGGACGGCGTTGGCGATGGCGGCGGCGATCACCACGATCACGATCGCCACGAAGGCCCGCGGCAGCCAGGACACCACCCCGCGGATCAGGTCGCTGATCGCGTTCGGTCCCCACACCCCGAAGGCGAACTGCAGGGTGAACAGCAGGACCGCGTAGTAGGCCAGTTTGGCCAGGATGTCGCTGGCGTCGTACTTGGTGCGTTCCAGGGCCCGTTTGACGCCGCCGCGTTCGACGGCGCGGTCGAATCCCACCCGTTCCAGTGCCGCGTCCACGATTTTGAGGACGGCTCGGGCGATGAGCCAACCCACGACGAGGATCGCGATGAACGCGATCGCCCGCGGTACGAAGAGCAGCACCGACCTCCAGAAGTCGGTCCAGGCCGCACTGATGTCGACCTGTCCGACCGCGAGGGTTTTCGGCATGATGTCCCTCCTGTCGCGTGAACTGCGCCGCCCGCATACCCGGTGACCTGGGCAGCACGCCGAGCCGGACCGGGGCAATTTCCCGACATGCCCTGCCGAACCGGTCTGACCTGCCCGAACATCCGCGCCGCCCGGCACCCGAACCCGCCACGGACGCATGATCGGAACCACCCGGCCACGCTCCGGTTAGGCTGCGGTCATGCCAGGCACCGTCGGTCGGGTTCCCACACCGTCCGCCCCCGCACCGGGAGCGCCCACCGATCCCGTCGTCGGCGGGCAGGCGGCCGGGACCGCCCACCCGTGGGCCGGCACGTCGCTGGGCGCTCCGCACACCTGGGATCCCGCGGTACGCGCCGTGACGGACGTGGTGCTCGCCTCCCCCGTACCGATGGCCCTGCTCCTCGGCGACGACCTGGTGGTCTTCTACAACGACGGGTACGCCGAGCTGATCGGCGACCGGCACCCGGACGCGCTGGGCCGGCCGGCGGCCGAGGCGTTCGCCGAGGTGTGGCGCGACCCGAGCGCCGGCGAGGCGCTGGAACGGGTCTACCGGCACGGCGAGCCGTTCCTGCAACGGGAGGCGGTGCTGCCGGCCGACCGGCAGGGCCCGGCCGAGCCGGCCGTGTTCACCCGGGGCCACTGCCCGGTACGCGACTCCACCGGCCGCATCGTCGGCGTTCTGACCGTCTCGGCGCAGACCACCCAGCTGACCCAGCAGTTGCAGAGCCTGAGCGACTTCGCGGCGGCACTGGCCGGCACGCTCACGCTCGACGACGTGGCCCGGGTGACGTTGCGCTACTGCCTGCACTCCTTCGACGCCGACCGGGTGTCGTTCGCGGTGGACGAGGGCAGCGCGTGGCGGCTGGTCCGCCGCATCCGCGGCGAACTGCTCGACGAGGCCGACGAGCGGCTGCCCCCGCTGTGGCGCCGGATGTCCGCCGAGTCACCGCTGCCCGCGGTGGTGACCGCGCGCAGCGGCGTGGCCTCGTTCACCGCCGACGGGCAGCCGCTGCGCGGCGTCGCGGCGGACCGGCACGACGAGAAGATCCGCGCGCTGGCGGCGCTGCCGCTGCGTACCACGGTGGTCCGGGGCTCGCTGACAGTGGGCTACCGGACGCCGCGCCCCTGGTCCCCCGCCGAACGGGCGCTGCTGACCGCCTCCTCGGAGCTGGTCGGCCAGGCCGCCGAGCGGGCCCGCCGCTTCGAGACCCAGCACGGCACCGCCCAGATGCTGCAACGCAGCATGCTGCCGGAACGGCTCCCGGACCTGCCCCGGCTGCGCATCGCCGCCCGCTACGACCCGGGCGTGGACGGCAACGCGGCCGGCGGCGACTTCTACGACGCGTTCCTGCTGCCGACCGGCGCGCTGGGCGTGGTGCTGGGCGACGTGGCCGGGCACGACGTGCAGGCCGCCGCCCGGATGGGCCAGGTACGCGCCGCGCTGCGCGCGCTCGCCCTGGTCGACTCCCGGCCGGACGCGGTGCTCGACGGGCTGGACCGGCTGGTCGCCAGCCTCGGCGTCGAGGGCGGCACCCAGGAGCTGTTCGTGACAGTGGTCTTCGGCGTGGTCGAGGCGGACCGCGAGCTGGTCACGCTCGCCAGCGCCGGTCATCCCGCGCCGCTGATCCGGCGCGCCGGGCCCGGCGCGGCGGTGGCCGAGTTCGTCGACGTGCCGCCCGCTCCTCCGCTGGGCCTGGGTGGGCG
>NZ_LEKG01000057.1:0-38417 GCF_001029515.1 Micromonospora sp. RV43
CCCCCGCCCCGGCCGTCGCCGCCCTCGCCGCCCCGGACGTCTCCCTGAGCAACATCCAGGCCCACCTCACCCAGTTCAACTCCATCGCCACCAGCAACGGCGGCAACCGGCGCTCCGGCTCGGCCGGCTACACGGCGTCGGTCAACTACGTCAAGGGCAAGCTCCAGGCCGCCGGCTACACGGTCACCGAGCAGAACTGCTCCACCTGCACCTACCCCGGCAACAACCTGATCGCCGAGTGGCCGCAGGGCCCCTCCGACCAGGTCGTCATGTTCGGCGCCCACCTGGACGGCGTCTCCGCGGGCCCCGGCATCAACGACAACGCCTCCGGCTCGTCGGTGCTGCTGGAGAACGCGCTGGTGCTGGCCGCGCAGAACCCGACCATGACCAAGCGGGTCCGGTTCGCCTGGTGGAACGGCGAGGAGCAGGGCCTCCAGGGCTCCAAGCACTACGTCAACCAGCTCAGCTCCACCCAGCGGGGCTACATCAAGGGCTACTACAACTTCGACATGGTGGGCTCGCCCAACGGCGGCTACTTCATCAACCGGATCACCTCGGCCACGGCCGCGCCGCTGAAGGCGTACTGGGACTCGTTCGGCATCTCGCCGGAGGAGAACACCGAGGGCCAGGGCCGCTCGGACGACTACTCGTTCGCCAACGCCGGCATCCAGACCTCCGGCTACGCGGCGGGCGCCAGCTACACCAAGAGCTCGGCGCAGGCCAGCAAGTGGGGCGGCACCGCCGGTGCGGCGTACGACGGGTGCTACCACCGCTCCTGCGACAACACCAGCAACATCAACACGACCATCCTCAACCGGGCCGCTGACGGTGTGGCGTACGCGATCTGGCAGCTCGCCGTCGGCGGGGGCACGCCGTCCAACGACTTCTCCGTCTCGGTGAGCCCCACCTCCGGCAGCGTCGCCCGGGGCGGCTCCACCACCGCCACGGTCAGCACCGCCACCACCGCCGGCAGCGCGCAGACCGTGGCGCTGTCCGCCAGCGGCGCTCCGAGCGGCGTCTCGGTGAGCTTCAGCCCGTCCTCGGTCACCTCGGGCGGCTCGGCCACCATGACCGTCACCGCCTCGTCGACGGCCACCACCGGCACGTTCACGCTCACCGTGACCGGCACCGGCTCGGCCACCCGCACCGCCAGCTACACGATCACCGTGACCGGCGGCAGCGGCGGCTGCACCGGCGGCCAGCTCATCGGCAACAGCAGCTTCGAGTCCGGCACCACGCCGTGGACGGCCAGCTCCGGCGTGATCACCAACAGCTCCAGCCAGGC
The DNA here is from genome assembly GCF_001029515.1 of Micromonospora sp. RV43. Lineage (NCBI taxonomy): Bacteria > Bacillati > Actinomycetota > Actinomycetes > Micromonosporales > Micromonosporaceae > Micromonospora > Micromonospora sp. RV43. The sequence continues at coordinate 1,286 of NZ_LEKG01000057.1, forward strand.
GGCCCGCACCGGGTCGTACAAGGCGTGGATGAACGGGTACGGCTCCTCGCGCACCGACACGCTGTCCCAGTCGGTCACGCTGCCGTCCGGGTGCAGCAGCTACACGTTCTCGTTCTGGCTGCACATCGACTCGGCCGAGACGACCACCTCGACCGCGTACGACAAGCTCACAGTGCAGGTCGGTTCGGCGACGCTGGCCACGTACTCGAACCTGAACAAGGCCACCGGCTACACCCAGCGCACCTTCAACCTGGCCGCGTACGCCGGTCAGACGGTCACGCTGAAGTGGACCGGGGTCGAGGACTCCTCGTTGCAGACCAGCTTCGTCGTGGACGACGTGACGCTGCAGGTCGGCTGAGCGGTCCCGGGCGGGGTGGGCGCCGGCCCGCCCCGCCCGGGTCTCACGTGATCGGCAGCGCCTTCGCGCCCGCGCCCTTGACCGTCCGGGTCAGCGAACGTTCGGAGACCCACAGGAAGCACTGCACGCCCCGGTCACCGTCGCGCCACTGCTCCTCGAACGGGTGGTAGATGATGGTGCCGGCCCGGTACTGCATGTTGCCGTCGTTCGGCAGCCCGGCGTACTTGGCGATCAGGCCGCGGCAGGCCTTGTGCGTGCGCAGCGGCGTGCGTTCGAACTCGGCGTAGCTGATGTCCGGCGCCTGGTAGACGCCGACGAACTCGGCGTGGTGCTTGCTGGTGCAGGCCACCGGCCGCATCGACTGCACCTCGTCCTTGCTCAGCTTCGGGTTGAAGCAGCCGAGCGCGAGCTTCGAGCCGGGCTTCAACGCACCCCGCAGACTGCCGGTGCGCTGGGCCACGGCACCCTCGTCCAGATCGGTGATCTCGGCGACGTCGCAGCGGTACCAGCGGGCCCCGCCGGACCACGCGAGCGCCGAGGGGAAGACCACCGCCAGGCGTAGCCGCCCGCCGCGCCAGTCCCCGCCGACGGCCCGGGTGACCTGCCGGGCGCAGTCGGCGTGCGCGGCGCGCACGCCGGCCGAGCCGGTCCGCGGCGGTGCGGAACGCTCCGCCTCCGCGCCGGTCATCGTGCCCACGTGCAGCGTCTCGGTGCGGTGCGGGGTGGCGCAGTCGACCGGCTGGTAGCCGCTGAGGTAGCCGACGTCGGCGACAGTGGGATGACAGGCCCCGCTCTGCGGCACGAAACCGACCGGCGCGGCGAACGCGGGCCAGTCGTCGACCAGGTCCCGGTCCACTCCGGCCGGCGCGGCACAGCCGCCGAGCGCCAGCGCCAGCGCCGCGCCCACTGTGACCGCCACCCGCCATCGCCGCATCCCGACCGACCTCCCCCGCGCATCCGGCGCCGCCCGGTCGACCGGTACGCCTCGGCGGTGCAGCATACGGCAGCCGCTCAGGTGACCGGGAGTCCCTCGGGTCCGGCGCCGCGCACCGAGCGGTTCAGCTTGCGGTCGTCACTCCACAGGAAACAGCGCACGCCCCGGTCGCCCTCCTCCCACTCCCGCTGCGACGGCGGGTAGAAGATGGACCCGGCCCGGTACGGCAGCTCGGCGTTGTCCGGCACCTCGGCGAACGCGGCGATGAGCGTCATGCACCGCCGGTGCGTGGCGGGCGCGCCCCGGGTGAACTCCGCCCAGCTCATGTCGCGTTCCTCGTACACGCCGACGAACTCCGCCCGGTGCGGTTCGGTGCACAGCACCGGGGCCATGTAGTTGAGGTTCTGGCCGATCAGCTTCGGGTCGAAGCACCTGTGCACCAGCGGGTTGTCGCCGACCAGCGCGCCCCGCAGGCTGCCGACCCGGTTGACCGGGCGGGTGTTGTCGATGCTGTCGGTCTCGGCCAGGTCGCAGCGGAACCAGCGGGCGCCGGACGTCCAGGCGGTGACGGTGGGCAGCGCGATGTTCAACGTGAGCCGGGCGGCGCGCCAGTCCCCGCCGATCATCTCCCGGGCCCGCTGGTCGCACTCGGCGCGCGCGGTCCGCAGCGCCGGTGAGCCCGGTTCGGGGCGTACGCCCTGCGCCGCCGGCCCGCTGAACCGGCCGACGTGCACGGTCTCGGCCAGGTGGCTGCCCGCGCAGTTGACCGTCTCGTACGTGGCGGCGGCCACCACTGTGCTCAGCCGGGGCAGGCACGCCTCGGTCGCCGGGACGAACAGTTGCGGCACCGGCAGCGCCGCCCAGTCGTCGATCAGGTCGCCGTCGGCCCGATGCACCTGAGCGCAACCCGCGAGCACCGCAGTCGCGGCGCCGGCCAGCGCGAGCACGTGGAGCCACCGTCGCATCGTCCGCCCCTTCCGGGAGAGATGACAGCCGGTCGTCATAGGCCCGACCGGCGTCCCCCGCGCCCGGGCGTGCAGCATACGTGACCGTCCCTGTAGGAGTTTCGTCATCTTTCAATCGATCGGCCAGTCACCGGCGACTATTCGTGCCGATTTTTTCTCCGGACGGCCGGATGGTGCACCACGGGTGACGGAAGGATCACCGCTGGTCGCTCCGGGAGCCGTGCCGCTACCTCCGGATCACCGCGTTCGTACACTGGCCCCGTGACCGTACCGCCGCCGATCGTCGCGCCCAGCATCCTGGCCGCCGATTTCGCCCGCCTCGCCGACGAGGTCCGTGCCGTGGAGCCCGCCGCCGACTGGCTGCACGTCGACGTCATGGACAACCACTTCGTGCCCAACCTGACCATCGGGCTGCCGGTGGTGCAGAGCCTGCGCGCCGTCACCGGGATTCCGTTCGACGTGCACCTGATGATCACCGACCCGCGCCGCTGGGCGCCCGGGTACGCCGACGCCGGGGCGTACAACGTCACGTTCCACGCCGAGGCGTGCGACGACCCGGTGGCGCTGGCCAAGGACCTGCGCTCGGCCGGGGCGAAGGCCGGGCTGGCGATCGACCGGGACACCCCGATCGAGCCGTACCTCGAACTGCTGCCGAGCTTCGACACGCTGCTGATCATGACGATCAAGGCAGGCTTCGGCGGCCAGCGCTTCCTGCCGCAACTGCTGGACAAGGTGCGCGCGGCCCGCCGGCACGTCGACAGCGGGCACCTGGAGCTGCGCATCGAGGTGGACGGCGGCATCGCCGCGGACACCATCGAGCAGGCCGCCGCGGCCGGCGCCGACGCGTTCGTCGCGGGCACCGCCGTCTACGGCGCCGACGATCCCGCGGAGGCGGTACGCCGCCTGCGGGGCCTGGCGGAACGCGCGATGACCGGGGCCTGAGATGGACCCGGCCGGCGAGCGACCCGACGTGATCCTCGTCGTCGACGACGACGAGGACATCGCCCGCTTCGTCGAGTTCAACCTGCGCCTGCACGGCTTCGAGGTGCTGCACGCCGCCGACGGCCAGGAGGCGCTGGAGGTCATCGAGCGGCAGCGGCCCGACCTCGCAGTCGTCGACCTGATGATGCCGCGCATCGACGGGCTGGAGCTGACCCGGCGGCTGCGCGCCGACCCGATGACCTCGGCCCTGCCGGTGATCATGCTGACCGCCAAGGGGATGACCCAGGACAAGGTCAACGGGCTCAGCGTCGGCGCGGACGACTACCTGGTCAAGCCGTTCGACACGCTGGAGCTGGTGGCCCGGGTCAACTCCACGCTGCGGCGCAACAAGGAGTTCCGGGAGGTCTCGCCGCTGACCGGGCTGCCCGGCAACAGCCGGATCCGGCGGGAGATCAGCGACCGGGTACGCAACGGCGTCGACTACGCCGTCGGCTACATCGACATCGACCGGTTCAAGAGCGTCAACGACCGGTACGGCTTCGTGCGCGGCGACGAGTTCATCTCGGCGCTGGCCCGCAGCCTGCACCGGGCGGTGGTGTCGATCGGGCTGCCGCCGGCGTTCCTCGGCCACGTCGGCGGCGACGACTTCGTCATCGTCTGCGCGCCCAGCCAGGTCCGGCCGCTGACCAGCCGGGCCGTCGTCGACTTCGAGAAGGCCGCCGACGCGCTCTACGACGCCACCGACCGGGAACGCGGCTTCGTCGAGCTGAAGGACCGGCGCGGCAACATCCGCCGCGCCGCGCTCGTCACGCTCTCCATCGGCGTGTCGCTGTCCGATTCCGGCAAGCGGTTCACCGACCCGCTGGAGGCGATCGCGGTGGCCTCGGAGATGAAGACGGTGGCCAAGAGCCAGCCCGGCTCGTACGTGGCGGTGGACCGCCGGCGCGGCGTCACCTGACCGGTCCTGTGAGGTAGCTCGCCTCTGTGGCGCGCGCCCGGGCGGAACGTGTAAGACTTCCCCTATACCCACCACGCGCTGGCGGGGCTCGGTGAAATTCCGAACCGGCGGTGATCCACGGTCCGACCGTGGTAAGCCCGCGACCCGGACGGCTTCGGCCGGACGGTGGACCTGGTGAGAATCCGGGGCCGACGGTTGGGGTGCGGCTCGTCCGCCCCCAGAAAGTCCGGATGGGAGACAGCGCGCGGAACGGGGGAGGCCCCTGCCGGCCGCTGAGCACCCTCAGCCGCCGCGTGGGCTCCCCGGGGTCGGCGTCGCCGTCCCCGGGTTCTCCGCCGCCGCGTGTCCGCGGCTTTCGTGGCCGTTCCTCCCGAACCCCGCCCGCGCGCGACCGGCGAGCGGGAGGACAGGCGGCCATGGCGAGCGTCTCCGTCGACGAGGCGATGCGTCGTGCCATCGAACTGGCCGCGCGCGGCCTCGGCGCCACGAGCCCCAACCCGGTGGTCGGCTGCGTGCTGCTCGACACCGACGGCGAGGTCGTCGGCGAGGGCTTCCACGCGTACGCCGGCGGCCCGCACGCGGAGATCGTCGCGCTGGCCCAGGCCGGCACGCGGGCCCGCGGCGGCACCGCGGTGGTCACCCTGGAACCCTGCGACCACACCGGCCGCACCGGCCCGTGCAGCCACGCGCTCATCGCCGCCGGGGTGTCCCGCGTGGTGATCGCCGTGCCCGACCCCAACCCGGTCGCCTCCGGCGGCGCCGCCACGCTGCGCGCCGCCGGGGTCCAGGTCGCTTTGGGGGTACGCGCGCAGGAGGCCGAGGCCGGCAACGTCGCCTGGCTCACCTCGATGCGCCGCGGCTGGCCGTACGTGATCTGGAAGTACGCGGCCACGCTCGACGGGCGTTCCGCCGCCGCCGACGGCACCAGCATGTGGATCACCTCCGAGGCGGCCCGGATCGACGTGCACGCGCTGCGCGGCACCGTCGACGCGGTGCTCGCCGGGGTGGGCACCGTGCTCACCGACGACCCCCGGCTGACCGCCCGCAACCTGCGCGACGGCACCATGGCCATCCGGCAGCCGCTGCGGGTGGTGGTGGACAGCTCGGGGCGTACCCCGGCCGACGCCCGGGTCCGCGACGGCGCCGCGCGCACGTGGATCGCCACCGCCGCGGAGGTCGGCGCCGGGCCGGACGGCCGGGTCGACCTGCCGGCGCTGCTCGCGGAGCTGCACCACCGGGGCGTGCGGGCCGCGCTGCTGGAGGGCGGGCCGACGCTGGCCGGCGCGTTCCTCGCCGCCGGCCTGGTCGACAGGATCGTCGGGTACGTCGCGCCGAAGCTGCTCGGCGCCGGCCCGACCGCGCTGCTCGACGCGGGCGTGAGCACCATCGCCGACGCCATCGATCTGGAGATCACCGACGTTACGCGGGTCGGTCCCGACCTGCGGATCACCGCGCTGCCCCGGAAGAGGGAGGGCTGACATGTTCACCGGCATCGTCGAGGAACTGGGCGAGATCGTCCGGAGCACCGAGACCGGCGACGACTCCGCGCTGGTCGCCATCCGCGGCCCGCTCGTCACCTCGGACGCCCGGCACGGCGACTCGATCGCCGTCAACGGCGTCTGCCTCACAGTGGTCGACGTCGACGGCGGCGTGTTCACCGCCGACGTGATGGGCGAGACGCTGCGCCGCACCGCGCTCGGCGCGCTGCGCCCCGGCGACCCGGTCAACCTCGAACGGGCCGCCGCACTCAACAGCCGTCTCGGCGGGCACCTGGTGCAGGGCCACGTCGACGGCGTCGGCGAGATCGTCGCCCGGGAGCCCGCCGCGCAGTGGGAGACCGTGCGGTTCCGGCTGCCCGCCGGGCTGGCCCGGTACGTGGTGGAGAAGGGCTCGATCACCGTCGACGGCGTGTCGCTCACAGTCGCCGAGGCGGGCGACGACTGGTTCTCGGTCGGCCTGATCCCCACCACGCTGAAACTCACCGTGCTCGGCACGAAGCGGATCGGCGACCCGGTCAACCTGGAGGTCGACGTGCTGGCCAAGTACGTCGAGCGGCTGCTCGGCGACCGCGGCGCGGGGGGTGCCCGGTGATGGGCCCGCTCGGCTGGCTGCTCGACGCCCAGGTGCACGTGGCCGGCTCGCCGGTGCTGGTCCGGGAGATCGTCGGCAACGTCTTCGGGCTCGGCTCGGCGCTGCTCGGGCTGCGCCGCGTGGTCTGGGCCTGGCCGGTCGGCATGATCGGCAACGCGCTGCTGTTCACCGTGTTCCTCGGCGGCGTCTTCGTCACCCCGCAGGCGCACGACCTCTACGGCCAGGCCGGCCGGCAGGTCTTCTTCTTCGCCGTCAGCGTGTACGGCTGGTGGCGCTGGTCGCGCAACCGGCGTGCCGGTGGCGGGGACGAGCCGGCCGTGGTGCCGCGCTGGGCCACCTGGCCGGAGCGGCTCGGCCTGCTCGTGGCCGCCGCCGTCGGCACCGCCGCCGCGTACCCGGTGCTCGCCGCGCTCGGCTCGTGGGGGCCGCTGCCGGACGCCTGGATCCTGGTCGGCAGCCTGCTCGCCACGTACGGCATGGCCCGCGGCTGGGTCGAGTTCTGGCTGATCTGGATCGCCGTCGACGCGGTCGGCGTACCGCTGCTGCTGCGCGGCGGCTTCTACCCGTCGGCCGCCATGTACCTGGTCTACGGCGCGTTCTGCGCCGCCGGCCTGTACAGCTGGTGGCGCACCTCCCGGGCCGTCGCGACCGCGCCCGCCCCGATCCCGGCGACGTACTCGGAGGCCGTGGCATGAGCACGTTCGGTTCGATCGAGCAGGCGGTGGCGGACATCGCCGCCGGGCGTCCGGTGGTCGTGGTCGACGACGAGGACCGCGAGAACGAGGGCGACCTGATCTTCGCGGCCGAGCTGGCCACCCCGGAGCTGGTCGCGTTCATGGTCCGGTACACCTCCGGCTACATCTGCGTGCCGCTGACCGAGGACGAGTGCGACCGGCTGGATCTGCCGCCGATGCACCACACGAACCAGGACCGGCGCGGTACCGCGTACACGGTGACTGTGGACGCCCGGGAGGGCGTCAGCACCGGCATCTCGGCCGCCGACCGGTCGCACACCATCCGGCTGCTCGCCGACGCCGCCACCGGCCCGACCGACCTGGCCCGGCCCGGCCACGTGGTGCCGCTGCGCGCCCGCGCCGGCGGGGTGCTGCGCCGTCCCGGGCACACCGAGGCGGCGGTGGACCTGACCCGGATGGCCGGGCTGCGCCCGGCCGGGGTGCTCTGCGAGCTGGTGAACGACGACGGCACCATGATGCGCCTGCCGGACCTGGAGAAGTTCTGCGCCGAGCACGGGCTGACGCTCGTCACCATCGCGGACCTGATCGCACACCGGCGGCGTACCGAGAAGCAGGTCGAGCTGGCCGCCGAGGCCCGGATGCCCACCCCGTACGGCGTGTTCCGGGCGCTCGGCTACCGCGCCGAGCACGACCCGGCCGAACACGTGGCGCTGGTCATGGGCGACCTCGGCGACGGGCGGGACGTGCTGGTGCGGGTGCACTCCGAGTGCCTCACCGGCGACGTGTTCGGCTCGCTGCGCTGCGACTGCGGGCCGCAGCTGCAGGCCGCGCTGGCCCGGGTCGCGCAGGAGGGCCGCGGCGTGGTCCTCTACGTGCGCGGGCACGAGGGCCGGGGCATCGGCCTGCTGCACAAGCTCCAGGCGTACCAGCTCCAGGACCAGGGCCGCGACACCGTGGACGCGAACCTCGACCTGGGCCTGCCGGCCGACGCCCGCGACTACGGCACCGGTGCGCAGATCCTCTACGACCTGGGCGTCCGGTCGATGCGGCTGCTGACCAACAACCCGGCCAAGCGGGCCGGGCTGGAGGGGTACGGCCTCACCGTGACCGGCCGGGAGGGGCTGCCGGTGCGGTCCAACCCGGAGAACGTGCGCTACCTGCGCACCAAGCGGGATCGGATGGGCCACCTGCTGGACGGACTGGACGAGGTGACCGAGGCGCCGATGGGCCGCCCGGTCGCCGGTGACGAGATCGGAGCGTAGGGCGATGGCGGGTTTCGGTGAGCCGGGCGTGACCGCGGTGGACGCCGCCGGGATGACTGTGGGCGTGGTGGCCGCCCGGTGGCACGGCGACCTGACCGACCACATGACCGAGCGTGCGGTGGCCGCCGCGCAGGCGTGCGGGGCGCGGGCCGTGGTGGCCCGGGTGGCCGGCTCGGTGGAGCTGCCGGTGGTGGCCCAGGCGATGGCCCGCCGCTTCGACGTGGTCGTCGCGCTCGGCGTGGTGGTACGCGGCGCGACGGCGCACTTCGACTACGTCTGCAAGTCGGTCACCGAGGGGCTGACCCGGGTGGCGCTGGACGAGGGCAAGCCGGTGGCGCACGGGGTCCTCACGGTGGACACCGTCGAGCAGGCCCGCGACCGGGCCGGGCTGCCCGGCTCGGCCGAGGACAAGGGCTGGTCGGCGACCGTGGCCGCGCTGGACGCCGCCCTGGCCGTCCGCGCCCTCGACGCCCAGTCCGCCCAGCGGGTCGGCTTCGCCTGACCCACCCGGCCCGTCACCAGGAGCGGCTGGAAGAATCGCCTTCCGTGAAGACGTTCGAGGAGTTGTTCGCCGAGCTGCAGGCCAAGGCCGCCGCCGGCACCCCGGGCTCGGGCACCGTCGAGGCGCTCGCCAAGGGCGTGCACTTCATCGGCAAGAAGGTCGTCGAGGAGGCGGCCGAGTCGTGGATGGCCGCCGAGCACGAGGGCCCGGAGCGGGCCGCCGAGGAGATCTCCCAGCTGCTCTACCAGGCGCAGGTGCTGATGCTCGCCACCGGCCTGGAACTGAAGGACGTCTACCGACATCTCTGAGTGCCCGTCCGCTGATCATCCGATCGAACGAAGGAGCACTCCCATGCTGCGTGTCGCAGTACCCAACAAGGGCGCCCTGGCCGAGTCGGCCGCCGGGATGCTGCGCGAGGCGGGCTACCGCCAGCGCACCGACCCGAAGGACCTCGTCTGCCGGGACGAGGCCAACGACATCGAGTTCTTCTACCTGCGCCCCAAGGACATCGCCACCTACGTCGGCTCCGGTGACCTGGACGTCGGCATCACCGGCCGCGACCTGCTGATCGACTCCGGCGCGCCGGCCAAGGAGATCGTCGACCTCAACTTCGGGCGGGCCACGTTCCGGTTCGCCGCCCGTCCCGACGACGTCGCCTCCGTCCAGCAGCTCGGCGGGCACCGCATCGCCACCGCGTACCCGGGTCTGGTCGAGCGGCACCTGGCCGAGCTGGGCGTCAAGGCCGACGTGATCCGCCTGGACGGCGCGGTGGAGAACGCCATCCGCCTCGGCGTGGCCGACGTGGTCGCCGACGTGGTGGAGACCGGCGCGACGCTGCGCCAGGCCGGCCTGGTGGTATTCGGCGAGCCGCTGCTGCGCTCCTCGGCGGTGCTGGTCCGCCGCGCCGGTGCTCCCGGCGGCGCGCAGCAGGAGCAGTTGCAGCGCCGGCTGCACGGCGTGCTCGTCGCCCGCCGGTACGTGATGCTCGCCTACGACGTCCCGGCCGGCCTGCTCGACCGGGCCAGCTCGCTGACCCCCGGCATCGAGTCGCCCACCGTGTCGCCGCTGCACCGGGAGGGCTGGGTCGCGGTGCAGGCGATGGTGCTCCGCGACGACGTCCACCGGATCATGGACGAGCTGTACGAGCTGGGCGCCCGCGCGATCCTCGTCACCAACATCCACGCCTGCCGGCTGTGAGACCGCTGCCGCTCCCGGCCGCGCTCGCGGTGGTCGTCCTGGGCGGCGTGGCCTCGGCCGCCCAGGGCGCGGTCAACGCCGAGATGGGGGAGCGGACCGGTGCCCCGGTCCTCGGCGCGGTCGTCAACAACCTCGGCGGCTGCCTGCTGGTGCTGGCCGGGATCGTGGCGCTGCCGTCGATGCGCGCCGGGCTGGCCGGGCTGCGCCGCTCCGGGCTGCCGTGGTGGGCGTACCTCGGCGGGGTGGGCGGCGCGGTGATCGTGCTGGTCGCCCCGGTGGTGGTGCCGGTGCTCGGGGTGGCGGTGTTCACTATCGCCCAGGTGGCAGGCGGCAGCCTCGGCGGTCTCGCGGTGGACCGGGCCGGGCTGGCCGCGACCGGGCGGATGCCGCTCACAGTGCCCCGGGTCGGCGGCGCGGTGCTCGGCGTCGGCGCGGTGGCCCTCGCCCAGCTCGGCCGCCCGGTCGGTGACCTGGCGGTCGGGCTGGTGCTGCTCTGCGTCCTGGGCGGGCTGGCGGTGGCGGGGCAGTCCGCGCTCAACGGCCGGGTCGCCGCCTCGGTCGGCCCGGCCGCCGGCCTCGCTGTCAACTTCGCGGTCAGCACAGTGCTGATCGGCGCGGTCGCGGCGCTGACCGGAGCGCTCGCGAGCCAGCCCCGCTGGCCTGCCCAGTGGTGGCTCTACGTCGGCGGCCTGCTCGGCGTCGGCATCGTGCTCTCGCTGCTGGTCGGGGTACGCGCCGCCGGGGTGCTGCGTACCGGCCTGGCGCTGGTGGCCGGGCAGCTCGGCGGCGCGCTGCTGCTGGACCTGGTGCTGCCCGGCGGCCCCGGTGTCCGGCTGCCGGTGCTGGCCGGCGCCCTGCTCACGCTGCTCGCCGTGGTGGTCACCAGCCTGCGCCGGCGTGGCCCGGACCGTGTGGCGGCCGAAGGCGCGCCCGAACCGGATGGCAGACTGGTCGGGTGAGCGATTCCGTGGTGACCGTGCGACCCCGCCGCGTCCGGGTCGTCTGCTGGGTGTCGGCCGTCACGCTGATCGTGGTGTTCAGCCTCGTCGCGATGTCGCTGACCGGCGCCACCGGCAACGGATACGGCACGTTCCAGCGCGGCGACCAGTTCGCCATGATCGGCCTGGGTGTCTTCGGCGCGCTCGGCTTCCTGCTGTTCACCCGCCCTCGCGTGATCGCCGACGCCAGGGGCGTCCGGGTGCGCAACGTGTTCAGCTCGTACGAGCTGCCGTGGGAGGTCGTCCGCGGTGTCCGGTTCGACAGGGGCGCACCGTGGGCCAGCCTGGAGCTGCACGACGACGACCTGCTGCCGATGGTCGCCTTGCAGGCCGCCGACAAGGAGAGCGCGGTCGAGGCGGTCCGCGCGTTGCGCCGCCTGCACCAGGCGCACCTGGCGGCGCTGTCCGCCGGCCAGTCGGCACCCCGCTGACCAGCGAGCCCGGTTTGGGCGGGCCTGGGCCGAGGGTGTAGTGTTGCGGAGTCGACCAGACTGCCCCCGTCCCTGACGCGCGGGCGGTCGAGAAGCGGAGCGCCCGCTCCCACCCGAGTCGCCGCCACGGTGGCCGGGTCCGGTCCCCGGTTTCGGGCACGTCCCGACGCCGGATGCGCGATCCTGTGATCGTGCCGACCGGTCGAGTGGGCCCTGGCATACGCCGGGGCCTTCTGCTTTCCGGGTCGGCTCCCACCCGGGAGCCCACGGAGTCGGCACCGTAGGAGACTCGACTCGAGGAGGCCCCATCAGCGTCGAACCACGCGTGAACGAGCAGATCCGGGCACGTGAGGTCCGACTGGTCGGCCCTGAGGGTGAGCAGGTGGGCATCGTCCCGCTGGAGCGCGCCCTGCAGCTGGCCGCGGACGTCGACCTGGACCTGGTCGAGGTTGCGCCGATGGCGCGCCCGCCGGTGTGCAAGCTCATGGACTTCGGCAAGTTCAAGTACGAGAGCGCACTGAAGGCGCGCGAAGCGCGGCGTAACCAGCAGCAGACCGTCATCAAGGAGATGAAGCTCCGGCCGAAGATCGACCCGCACGACTACGAGACCAAGAAGGGTCACGTGGTGCGGTTCCTCAAGGCCGGCGACAAGGTCAAGGTGACGATCATGTTCCGCGGTCGGGAGCAGAGCCGCCCGGAGCTGGGCTACCGGCTCCTGCGCCGGCTCGAGTCCGAGATCACGGACCTTGGATACGTCGAGGCCGCGCCGAAGCAGGACGGCCGAAACATGATCATGGTTCTCGCTCCGCACCGGGCCGTCAAGGCCTCCGCGGTCGCCGCCACGGCGTCCCGCGGTGGACCGCGCGACCGGGCAGCGGAGGAACCGGCCGCTCCGGCCGGCGAGACCCCGGCGGCCGGCGAGACCGCAGCAGCCGGTGAGACCGGCACGACCGCTGAGACCAGCGGCCAGTAACAGGGGAGAAGACGTTCCAATGCCGAAGATGAAGAGCCACACGGGTATGGGCAAGCGGGTCAAGGTGACCGGCAAGGGCAAGATCGTTGCCCAGCAGGCCGGCCTTCGCCACAACCTGGAGAAGAAGCCCAGCACCCAGACCCGTCGGCTGACCGGCACCGTCGAGCTGGCCAAGGCCGACACCAAGCGCATCAAGAAGCTGCTCGGCCGCTGACGCGAGCCACCTGAACCGAAGAAGGAGTTGAGATGGCACGCGTCAAGCGGGCTGTGAACGCCCAGAAGAAGCGTCGTACCCTGCTGGAGACCGCGAGCGGTTACCGCGGTCAGCGCTCCCGGCTGTACCGCAAGGCCAAGGAGCAGGTGCTGCACTCGATGCAGTACTCCTACCGGGACCGTCGCGACCGCAAGGGCGACTTCCGGCAGCTCTGGATCCAGCGGATCAACGCCGGCGCCCGGGCCAACGGCCTGACCTACAACCGCCTGATCCAGGGCCTGCGCCTGGCCGGCATCGAGGTCGACCGGAAGATCCTGGCCGACATGGCCGTCAACGACGCCGCCGCGTTCGCGGCGATCGTCGAGCTGGCCCGCGCCGCCGTGGCGGCCGAGGGCACCGGTGGCGCCGCGGCTCAGGCCGCCTGACCCACCCCGTACGGCAGATCGAGGCGTCTCCCATGCAGTCACAGTCGCAGGGGAGGCGCCTCGATGCCGTTCCCGGACCGTTCACCCCGCGTACCCCGAGGGTCGTTGCCGCCCGCCGGTTGCAGCGCCGGCGCGACCGCGACCAGGCCGGCCGGTTCCTGGCCGAGGGGCCGCAGGCGGTCCGTGAGGCGCTCGCCCGCGCCGGCACCGTGGTCGAGCTGTTCGGCACCCCGGCGGCGCTCGACAGGTACGCCGACCTCGCGGCCGCCGCCGCCCGCGCCGACGTGCCGGTCTCCGAGGTGACCGACGACGCGCTCGCGGCGCTCACCGAGACCGTCGCGCCGCAGGGCCTGGTGGCGGTGTGCCGGCACCTCGACGTACCCCTGGAGCAGGCAGTGGCGCGCGGGCCGCGCCTGGTCGCGGTGCTCGCCGGGATCCGTGACCCGGGCAACGCCGGCACCGTGCTGCGCACCGCCGACGCGGCGGGCGCGGGCGCTGTGGTCTTCGCGGGCGAGGCGGTCGACCCCTACAACGGCAAGTGCGTGCGGGCCTCCGCCGGCAGCCTCTTCCACGTCGACGTGGTGCGCGCCGCCGACCCGCTCGCCGCCGTCGAGGCGCTGCGGGCCGCCGGCCTGGAGATCCTGGCCACCACCGGGTACGGCGACAGCGACCTGGACGACCTCGCCGACGCGGGACGGCTGGCCGCCCCCACCGCGTGGCTGTTCGGCTCGGAGGCGCACGGCCTGCCCGACGAGTTGACCGGCGCCGCCGACGCCCGGGTCCGGGTGCCGCTGCACGGGCGCGCGGAGAGCCTGAACCTGGCTGCGGCGGCGGCCGTCTGCCTGTATTCTTCCGCCAGAGCACTGCGTCGGCCCACGGTCGCGCACGACACAGCAGGGGAGTCCGCCTCGTCATGAACGCGCCACGGCGTTCGTTTAGCCAGCCCGCCGGTGTCGGCGGGCGGCGGGCCTGACCCTTCCCCCTGCACGACTCCCCACCGGCGGGCTGCGGCGAAGCCGCGCGTCCGTAGACTCGCCTAGCCACCCGCGAGGGTCGGCGCCGCCGTGAGGGAGTGCCCGTTCACCATGAGCTACCGCAACGATCCGTACGACCCGAAGCAGGTCGCCCTGCTCGACCCGGACGCCCTGGCCGGGGCCGTGGCCGACGCCGAGAAGGCGTTCGCCGGGGCCGCCGACCCGGACGCGCTCACCGCGCTGCGCCCCGCGCACCTCGGTGACCGGTCCCCGGTGTCGCTGGCCCGCCGGGAGATCGGCGCGCTGCCGCCGGCCGCGAAGGCCGACGCCGGCAAGCGGGTCAACGAGGCCCGCCGGGCCATCGAGTCCGCGTACGCCGCCCGGCAGGAGATCCTGGACCGGGAACGGGCCGCGCGGGTACTGGTCGAGGAGCGGGTCGACGTGACCCTGCCGTACGACCGCCGGCCGCGCGGAGCCCGCCACCCGCTGAGCGTGCTGATGGAGCAGATCAGCGACCTGTTCATCGGCATGGGGTACGAGGTGGCCGAGGGCCCCGAGGTCGAGCTGGAGTGGACCAACTTCGACGCGCTGAACATCCCGGCCGACCACCCGGCGCGCGGCCTGATGGACACGTTCCACATCGCACCCGAAGGCTCGGGCCTTGTTCTCCGCACCCACACGTCGCCGGTGCAGGCGCGCACCATGCTCAGCCGCAAGCCGCCGATCTACGTGGTGGTGCCCGGCCGGGTCTACCGCACCGACGAGCTGGACGCCACCCACGCGCCGGTGTTCCACCAGGTCGAGGGCCTCGTGGTGGACAAGGGCATCACCATGGCGCACCTGCGCGGCACGCTCGACCACTTCGCCCGGGCCATGTTCGGCGAGGGTGCGAAGACGCGCTGGCGGCCGCACTACTTCCCGTTCACCGAGCCGTCGGCGGAGTTCGACGTCTGGTTCCCGGAGCACCGGGACGGTCCGCAGTGGGTCGAGTGGGGCGGCTGCGGCATGGTCAACCCGCGGGTGCTGCGCGCCTGCGGCATCGACCCGGAGGTCTACTCCGGATTCGCGTTCGGCATGGGCATCGACCGGACCGTGATGGTCCGGCACGGCGTCAGTGACATGCGGGACATGGCCGAGGGCGACGTGCGGTTCACCCGCGCGTTCGGCGCCTGAGCTACGGGAACGGTGGTTTAAACAGTCATGCGAGTCTCTGTCAGTTGGCTGCGGGAGTACGTGGACCTGCCGGCCGACCTGCCCACCGGCGACCTGGAGCAGGCGCTGGTCGACCTCGGCATCGAGGTCGAGTCCGTGGTGGACCTGCGCGAGTCGGTCACCGGCCCGCTGGTCGTCGGCGAGGTCCTGGAGATCGAGGAGCTGACCGGCTTCAAGAAGCCGATCCGCTTCTGCCGGGTCGACGTCGGCGCCGCGAACGGCACCGGTGAGCCGCAGGAGATCGTCTGCGGGGCGCGCAACTTCGCCGTGGGCGACAAGGTCGTGGTGATCCTCCCCGGCGGCGTGCTGCCCGGCGGGTTCGCGATCGGCGCGCGCAAGACGTACGGGCGCAACTCCCACGGCATGATCTGCTCGGCGCAGGAGCTGGGGCTCGGCGACGACCACTCGGGCATCGTCGTGCTGCCCGAGGACGTCAAGGCCCAGCCCGGCGACGACGCCCGGCCCGTCGTCGGCCTGGACGACGTCGTGGTCGAGATGGAGATCACCCCGGACCGCGGGTACGCGCTGAGCGTGCGCGGCATCGCCCGGGAGCTGTCGCACGCGCTCGGCGTGCCGTTCCGCGACCCGGCCGACGCGCCCGCGCCCGGCGCGACCGCCGAGCCGGCGTACCCGGTCGAGGTCCGTGACCCGGTCGGCTGCGACCGGTTCGCGGCGCGGATGGTGCGCGGCGTCGACCCGACGGTCGAGACGCCCGGCTGGATGCGGCAGCGGCTCACGGTGGCCGGGGTGCGCAGCATCTCGCTCGCCGTCGACATCACCAACTACCTGATGCTCGAACTCGGCCAGCCGATGCACGCCTTCGACGCGGACCGGATCGCCGGGACGCTCGTGGTGCGCCGCGCCGAGGCGGGGGAGAAGCTGACCACGCTGGACGGGGTCAACCGCACGCTGTCCGCCGAGGACCTGGTCATCTGCGACGAGAGCGGTCCGATCTCGCTCGCCGCGGTGATGGGCGGCGAGACCAGTGAGGTGCTCGCCTCCACCACGAACGTGCTGTTCGAGGCGGCGCACTGGGATCCGGCCACCGTCGGCCGTACCGCGCGGCGGCACAAACTGTTCAGCGAGGCCGCGAAGCGCTGGGAGCGGGGCGTGGACCCGGCGCTGCCGCTGGTCGCGCTGGAGAAGGCGGTCCGGCTGCTCACCGACCTCGCCGGTGGTACGGCTGGCGAGGAGGTGCTCGACATCGACCACGTCGCGCCGCGTACGCCTGTCACGCTGCCGGTGGACCTGCCGTCGCGGCGCGTCGGCGTGACCTATTCGCCGGACCGGGTGGTGGAGCTGCTGGAGCAGGTCGGCTGCACCGTCACCCGCGGCACCGACCGGCTCGCCGAGGACCCGGGCGCCGTCGGCACGGCCGGGGTCGGCCCGGGCGCCGGTGCCGGTGAGGTGCTGACCGTCACGCCGCCGAGCTGGCGGCCCGACCTGACCGACCCGGCCGACCTGGTGGAGGAGGTGGTACGCCTCGACGGCTACGACCGCGTGCCGTCGGTGCTGCCCACCGCGCCGCCCGGCCGGGGCCTGACCTGGCAGCAGCAGCGTCGCCGGGCCGTCGCCCGCTCGCTCGCCGAGCGCGGCTACGTCGAGGTGCTGGCGCAGCCGTTCGTCGCGCCGGAACTGGTCGACCAGCTCGGCCTGCCCGCCGACGACCCGCGCCGCCCCGCGGTACGGCTGGCGAACCCGCTGTCGGAGGAGGAGCCGCTGCTGCGCACCACGCTGCTCGGCCCGCTGCTCGGCATCGTCAAGCGCAACGTCGGCCGGGGCCAGCGGGACGTGGCGATCTACGAGATCGGCACGGTCTTCCACCCGCGTCCCGGCGCCGGCACCCCGCCCGCGATGGGCGTGGACCGGCGGCCCACCGACGAGGAGTTCGCCGCCGCCGACGCGGTCGTTCCCGCCCAGCCCCGGCACGTCGCGGTGGCGCTCACCGGCGAGATCGAACCGGCCGGCTGGTGGGGCGCGGGCCGCACGGCCGGCTGGGCGGACGCCGTCGAGGCGGGCCGGGCGGTGCTCGACGCCGCCGGGATCCCCGCCGACCGGGTGACGGTACGGGCCGGCGAGCGGGCACCCTGGCACCCGGGCCGCTGCGCCGAACTGGTGGTGGACGACGTGGTCGTCGGCCACGCCGGTGAGCTGCACCCGGCCGTGCTGGCCGCGCTGGAGCTGCCCCGTCGCACCAGCGCCATGGAACTGGACCTGGACGCGCTGCCCGCCGCCCCGCTGGCGGCCGGGCCGACCATCTCCACGTTCCCGCCGGCCCTGATCGACGTGGCGCTGGTGGTGGACGACGCGGTGCCGGCGGCCGAGGTGCGGGCGGCGCTGGTCGAGGGCGCGGGCGCGCTGCTGGAGGACGTCCGCCTGTTCGACGTCTACACCTCCGAGCAGCTCGGCGAGGGACGCAAGTCGCTGGCGTACAAGCTGACGTTCCGCGCCCCGGACCGGACCCTCGCGGGCGAGGAGGCGGTGGCCGCGCGCGACGCGGCGGTAGCGGTAGCCGCCGAGCGTTTCGGCGCCACCCTGCGCGGCGCATGAAAGGAGGGGCCCCCTCTTAACGCCTCCGGTAGAGGAGGGGGCCCCTTTTAACAAGCCGGCTCACGCGAGCCGCTGGTGAACGTCATCTCATGGCTATGCAACGCGCCGTATGACCTTGCGGTGGCGCTGCCCCGACCGGTACTCTTCTCTGCATAGTCATGCGGAGGTGGGTATGGGCATTCGGGTTGCCGTGGCCGGGGCGAGTGGATACGCCGGGGGCGAACTGCTGCGCCTGCTCGCCGGTCACCCCGAGTTCGAGCTGATCGCCGCCACCGCACACAGCCAGGCCGGTCAGCCAGTCACCGCCGTACACCCGCACCTCGCGGGCCTCGACCTGGTGTTCGCCGCGACCGAACCGGCGACCCTCGCCGACGCGGACCTGGTCTTCCTGGCCCTGCCGCACGGGCAGTCCGCGGCGCTCGCCGCGGCGCTGCCCGACCCGGTCAAGGTGGTCGACCTCGGCGCTGACCACCGGCTGCGTGACGCCGCCGCCTGGTCCCGCTACTACGGCGGCGAGCACGCCGGCGCCTGGACCTACGGGCTGCCCGAGCTGCCCGGCCAGCGGGCCGAGATCGCCGCCGCGACGCGGGTCGCCAGCACCGGCTGCTACGCGGCGGCGACCACGCTGGCGCTGGCGCCACTGATCGCCGCAGGCGCGGTACGCCCCGACGACGTGGTGGTGGTCGCCGCCTCCGGCACCTCCGGCGCGGGCCGGGCCGCAAAGGCCCACCTGCTCGGCAGCGAGGTGATGGGCGACCTGACCCCCTACAAGGTGGGCGCGCACCAGCACGTGCCGGAGATCAAGCAGGCCACCGGCGCGACCGGCCTGTCCTTCACCCCGGTGCTCGCGCCGATGCCCCGGGGCATCCTGGCCACCGTCACCGCGGTGCCCACCGGCGACGCCGACCCGCGCGCGGTGCTGGCCGCCGCCTACGCCGACGCGCCGTTCGTGCACGTGCTGCCCGAGGGATCGTGGCCGCACACCGCGGCCACCGCCGGGTCGAACTCCTGCCACCTCCAGGCGACTCTGGACGTCGACTCGGGCCGGGTGATCGTGGTCAGCGCTATCGACAACCTGGGCAAGGGCGCGGCCGGCCAGGCCGTGCAGAACGCCAATCTGATGGTGGGTCTCCCCGAGACCACCGGTCTGTCCGTGTTTGGAGTGGCCCCGTGAGCGTCACCGTCCCCCGTGGGTTCCGCGCCGCAGGTGTCGCGGCCGGACTGAAGTCCTCCGGCGCCGCCGACGTCGCCCTCGTGATCAACGACGGCCCGGACGCCGGCGTGGCCGGTGTGTTCACCGCCAACCGGGTCAAGGCCGCGCCGGTGCTGTGGAGCCAGCAGGTCGTGCACGGCGGCGTCGTGCGCGCCGTGGTGCTCAACTCCGGCGGGGCGAACGCCTGCACCGGCCCGGCCGGCTTCCAGGACACCCACGCCACCGCCGAGCACACCGCCGCCGCGATCACCGCGGCGAACGCGCGGCTCATCGTCGGCGCGGGCGAGGTCGCGGTCTGCTCGACCGGCCTGATCGGCGAGCGGCTGCCGATGGACAAACTGCTTCCCGGCGTACGCGAGGCGGTGCGCGGCCTGTCCCGCGACGGCGGCCCGGCGGCCGCCGAGGCGATCATGACCACCGACACCCGGCCCAAGACGACTGTGGCGCAGGGTACGGGCTGGACCGTCGGCGGCATGGCGAAGGGCGCGGGCATGCTCGCCCCGGCCATGGCCACCATGCTCTGCGTGCTCACCACCGACGCGGTGGCCGGGCCGGACGCCCTGGACGCCGCGCTGCGCGCCGCCACCCGGATCACGTTCGACCGGATCGATTCCGACGGCTGCATGTCCACCAACGACACGGTGCTGCTGCTGGCCAGCGGCGCCTCCGGCATCGAGCCGACCGCCGAGGAGCTGACGGCCGCGGTCACCGCCGCCTGCCACGACCTGGCCCAGCAGCTCCTGGCCGACGCGGAGGGCGCGACGAAGGAGGTCGCGATCGAGGTGGTCGGCGCGGCGAGCGAGGACGACGCGGTCGAGGTGGGCCGCACGGTGGCCCGCAACAACCTGGTGAAGACCGCGCTGTTCGGCAACGACCCGAACTGGGGCCGGATCCTCGCCGCGGTCGGCACCACGGCCGCCGTGTTCGAGCCGGACGGCGTGGACGTCGCGGTCAACGGCATCTGGGTGTGCCGGGGCGGCGCCGCCGCCGAGGACCGCGCCAAGGTGGACCTCACCGGCCGCGGCGTCACGGTCCGGATCGACCTGCACGCCGGCGCCGACACCGCCACCATCTGGACCAACGATCTTTCCCACGCGTACGTCCACGAGAACTCGGCCTACTCCACATGAACCTCTCCGCTGACCTCACCCGGGCCCAGGCCAAGGCCGCCACGCTGATCGAGGCGCTGCCCTGGCTGGCCCGTTTCTCCGGCGCCACGGTCGTGGTCAAGTACGGCGGCAACGCCATGGTCGACCCCGAACTCCAGCGGGCGTTCGCCGCCGACATGGTGTTCCTGCGCTACGCCGGCCTGAAGCCGGTCGTGGTGCACGGCGGCGGCCCGCAGATCTCCGCCATGCTCGGCCGCCTGGGCATCGCCAGCGAGTTCCGGGGCGGCCTGCGGGTCACCACCCCGGAGGCGATGGACGTGGTCCGGATGGTCCTGGTCGGTCAGGTCGGCCGGGAACTGGTCGGGCTGATCAACGCGCACGGCCCGTACGCGGTCGGCCTCTCCGGCGAGGACGCGGGGCTGTTCACAGCGGTGCGCCGTCCCGCGTACGTGGACGGGGAAGCGGTCGACGTGGGCCAGGTCGGCGACGTGGAGTCGGTGAACGTCTCGGCGGTCACCGACCTGATCGAGGCCGGCCGGATCCCGGTCATCTCGACAGTCGCGCCGGACGCCGACGGGGTGCTGCACAACCTCAACGCGGACACCGCCGCCGCCGCGCTGGCGGTGGCGCTGGACGCCCGCAAGCTGGTCGTGCTGACCGACGTGCCGGGCCTGTACGCCGACTGGCCCGACACGTCCAGCCTGATCAGCGAGATCACCGCGGACGACCTGGCGAAGCTGCTGCCGTCCCTGGAGTCGGGCATGGTCCCGAAGATGGAGGCATGCCTGCGGGCGGTGCGCGGGGGAGTACCGGCCGCGCACGTCGTCGACGGCCGGGTCGCCCACTCCACGCTGCTGGAAGTGTTCACGTCGGAGGGCTTCGGAACGATGGTGATCGAGTCATGAGCACGCTGGTGCAGCGGTGGAACGCCACCATGATGGACAACTACGGCACGCCGCCGCTGGCGCTCGTCTCCGGCTCCGGCGCCGTCGTGGTCGACGAGACCGGCCGGGAGTACGTCGACCTGCTCGGCGGCATCGCCGTCAACGCGCTCGGCCACGCCCACCCGGCGGTGGTCGCCGCCGTCAGCAAGCAGGTCGCGACGCTCGGGCACGTGTCGAACCTGTTCGTCGCCGAGCCGCCGGTGGCGCTGGCCGAGCTGCTGCTCGCGCTGGCCGGCCGCCCGGGCCGGGTGTTCTTCGCCAACTCCGGCGCGGAGGCCAACGAGGCCGCGTTCAAGCTGTCCCGGCTCACCGGCCGCCGGCACGTGGTCGCCACCCACGGCGGGTTCCACGGCCGGACCATGGGCGCGCTGGCGCTCACAGGGCAGCCCGCGAAGGCCGACCCGTTCCGCCCGCTGCCCGGCGACGTGACCCACGTGCCGTTCGGCGACGCCGACGCGCTGGCCGAGGCGGTCACCGACGACACCGCCATGCTGATCATCGAGCCGATCCAGGGCGAGAACGGCGTGGTCGTCCCGCCGCCCGGCTACCTCGCCGCGGCCCGGCGGATCACCGCCGCGCACGGCGCGCTGCTGGTGCTCGACGAGGTGCAGACCGGCGTCGGCCGGACCGGCCACTGGTTCGCCCACCAGGCCGAGGGCGTCGAGCCGGACGTCGTCACGCTCGCCAAGGGCCTCGGCGGCGGGCTGCCGCTGGGCGCCTGCCTGGCCTTCGGCCGGGCCGCCGACCTGCTCACCCCCGGCTCGCACGGCACCACGTTCGGCGGCAACCCGATCAGCTGCGCCGCCGCGCTCGCTGTCGTCTCCACGATCGCGCACGAGGGCCTGCTCGACCACGTCAAGCGGATCGGCGAGCGGCTGCGCCGGGGCGTCGAGGCGCTCGGGCACCCGCTGGTCCGTGAGGTACGCGGCTCCGGCCTGCTGCTCGGCATCGTGCTCGACCAGCCGGTCTCCGCCGCCGCCGCGGCAGCGCTGCGCGAGGCGGGCTTCCTGGTCAACCCGGTGCAGCCGGACGTGGTCCGGCTCGCCCCGCCGCTGATCCTCACCGCGGCCCAGGCCGACGCGTTCCTCGCCGCGCTGCCGGCCGCGCTGTCCGCCGCCGCGCCCGACGCCACGACCCCGACGGAGGCTCCCGCATGATCCGCCACTTCCTGCGCGACGACGACCTCACGCCCGCCGAGCAGGCCGCCGTGCTCGACCTCGCCGCCCGCATGAAGGCCGACCGGTACGCGCACCAGCCCCTGACCGGGCCGAAGTCGGTGGCGGTGCTGTTCGACAAGCAGAGCCTGCGCACCCGGATCTCCTTCGACGTGGGCATCGCCGAGCTGGGCGGGCACCCGCTCGTGGTGGACACCCAGGTCACGCACTTCGGCCGGGGCGAGACGCTCGCCGACGCGGGCCGGGTGCTGTCCCGCTACGTCGCCGCGATCGTGCTGCGCACCCACGGCGACGACCGGATCGCCGAGGTCGCCGCGCACGCGACGGTGCCGGTGGTCAACGCGCTGACCGACACGTACCACCCCTGCCAGCTGCTGGCCGACCTGCTCACCGTGCGGGAACGGCTCGACGGCACCGCCGGGCGGATCCTCACGTACGTGGGCGACGCGGCGAACAACATGGCGCACTCGTACCTGCTGGCCGGCGCGACCGCCGGGATGCACGTGCGGATCGCCGGCCCGGCCGGGTTCCAGCCCGACCCGGAGATCGTGGCCCGCGCCGAGAAGATCGCCGCCACCACCGGCGGTTCGGTCCAGGTGCTCACCGACCCGGCCGAGGCGGTACGCGGCGCGCACGTCGTCGCCACCGACACCTGGACGTCGATGGGGCAGGAGGAGGACGGACTGGACCGGACCACGCCGTTCCTGCCGTACCAGGTCAACGCCGCGCTGCTCGGCCACGCCGACGCCGACGTGATCGTGTTGCACTGCCTGCCCGCCCACCGGGGCGAGGAGATCACCGACGAGGCGCTCGACGGCCCGCACAGCGCGGTGTTCGACCAGGCGGAGAATCGGCTGCACGCCCAGAAGGCGCTGCTGACGTTTCTCCTGGAGGAATCCGCATGACCGCTCCGCTGACCCGCGCCGCGCGGCACGCCCGCATCGTCGAGCTGATCCGCGACACCCCCATCCACTCGCAGACCGAGCTGGCCGACCTGCTCGCCGGCGACGGCATCCAGGTCACCCAGGCCACCCTGTCGCGCGACCTGAAGGAACTGGGAGCGGTGACCGCGCGCGGCGGCGACGGGCGGGGCGTCTACCTGATCCCGGAGGACGGGCACCGGCCGCTGCGCGACGCCGAGGGCGCACCGGCCCGGCTGATCCGGCTGCTGCGGGAGCTGCTCAACGGCGTCGACTCCAGCGGCAACATCGCGGTGCTGCGCACCCCGCCGGGCGCGGCGCAGTACCTCGCCAGCGCACTGGACCGGGCCGGCCTGTCCGAGATCGTCGGCACCATCGCCGGCGACGACACCATCCTCGTCGTGGCCCGCGAGGCCGACGGCGGCGCCGCGCTGGGTGAGCGGCTCGCCGCGTGGGCCCGCCGCGACGACGCAGTCGAAGGGGGCACCTCGTGACCGAGCGGGTCGTCCTCGCGTACTCCGGGGGCCTGGACACCTCGGTCGCCATCCCGTACCTGGCCGAGCGGACCGGCGCGGAGGTGATCGCGGTCGCTGTCGACGTCGGCCAGGGCGGCGAGGACATGACAGTGATCCGGCAGCGCGCGCTCGACTGCGGCGCCGTCGAGTCCGAGGTGGTCGACGCCCGCGACGAGTTCGCCGCCGACTACTGCCTGCCGGCGATCCGGGCCAACGCCCTCTACATGGACCGCTACCCGCTGGTGTCCGCGCTGTCCCGGCCGCTGATCGTCAAGCACCTGGTCGCGGCGGCGCGCGCCCACGGCGGCACGATCGTGTCGCACGGCTGCACCGGCAAGGGCAACGACCAGGTCCGGTTCGAGGTCGGCCTGGCCGCCCTCGCGCCCGACCTGAAGGTCGTCGCGCCGGCCCGGGACTTCGCCTGGACCCGGGACAAGGCGATCGCGTACGCCGAGGAGAAGGGGCTGCCGATCGACGTGTCGGCGAAGTCGCCGTACTCGATCGACCAGAACCTGTGGGGCCGGGCCGTGGAGACCGGCTCCCTGGAGGACATCTGGAACGCCCCGGTCGAGGACCTCTACGCGTACACCGAGGACCCGGCGTCGGAACGCGACCCGGACGACGTGGTGATCACGTTCGACGACGGCGTCCCGGTCGCGATCGACGGCGAGACGGTCACCCCGTACCAGGCGATCCGGGAGCTGAACCGGCGGGCCGGGGCGCACGGCGTGGGCCGGCTCGACATGGTCGAGGACCGGCTGGTCGGCATCAAGAGCCGCGAGGTGTACGAGGCACCCGGCGCGCTCGCCCTGATCACCGCCCACCAGGAGCTGGAGGCGGTCACAGTCGAGCGGGACCTGGCCCGGTTCAAGCGCGGCGTCGACCAGCGCTGGGGTGAGCTGGTCTACGACGGGCTCTGGTTCTCGCCGCTGAAGCGGTCGCTGGACGCGTTCATCCACGACGCGCAGCGGCACGTCAGCGGCGAGGTACGGCTGCGGCTGCACGGCGGCCGGGCGGTGGTGACCGGCCGGCGCTCCGAGGCGAGCCTCTACGACTTCGGCCTCGCCACCTACGACACCGGCGACACGTTCGACCAGTCGCTGGCGAAGGGATTCGTACGACTGTGGGGACTGCCCAGCACGATGGCCGCGCAACGGGACGCCCGGATGGGAGGGGCCTGATGGGGGGCACCACAATGGGTGGGGTGGACGACAAGAGCCTGACCGAGAACAGCGCCCCCGCCAACCGGACGAGCCTCTGGGGCGGCCGGTTCGCCGGCGGTCCCGCCGAGGCGCTCGCGCGGCTGTCGGTGAGCGTCCAGTTCGACTGGCGCCTCGCCCCGTACGACATCGCCGGTTCCCGCGCGCACGCCCGGGTCCTCGCCGGCGCCGGCCTGCTCGACCCGGACGAACTGGGCCGGATGCTGGCGGCGCTGGACGACCTGGAGGCGGCGTGCGCCTCCGGCGCGTTCCGCCCGACCGTCGACGACGAGGACGTGCACACCGCGCTGGAACGTGGCCTGCTGGAACGGCTCGGCAGCCTCGGCGGCAAGCTGCGCGCCGGCCGGTCCCGCAACGACCAGGTCGCCACCGACCTGCGGCTCTACCTGCGCGACCACGCCCGCGGCGTGGCGGCCCGGCTGGTCGAGCTGGCCGAGGCCCTCGTCGAGCAGGCGGAACGGCACGTGGACACCGCCGCGCCGGGCATGACGCACCTGCAGCACGCCCAGCCGGTGACGTTCGGGCACTGGCTGCTGGCCCACGTGCAGCCGCTGCTGCGCGACCTGGAACGGATGCGCGACTGGGACGAGCGGACCGCTATCAGCCCGCTCGGCGCGGGCGCGCTGGCCGGCTCGGGACTGCCGCTGGACCCGGTGGCGGTCGCCAAGGAGCTGGGTTTCCGCACCTCGTTCGCCAACTCGATGGACGCGGTCGCCGACCGCGACTTCGTGGCCGAGTTCCTGTTCGTCACCGCGATGATCGGCGTGCACCTGTCCCGCCTCGGCGAGGAGGTGGTGCTCTGGACCTCGCAGGAGTTCGGCTGGGTCGAGCTGGACGACGCCTTCGCCACCGGCTCGTCGATCATGCCGCAGAAGAAGAACGCGGACATCGCCGAGCTGGCCCGGGGCAAGTCCGGCCGCCTGGTCGGCGGCCTGATGAGCGTGCTCACCATGCTCAAGGGCCTGCCCATGACGTACGACCGGGACATGCAGGAGGACAAGGAGCCGGCGTTCGACGCGGTCGACACGCTGGAGCTGCTGCTGCCCGCGCTGGCCGGGATGATCTCCACGATGACGGTCCGGGTGGACCGGCTGGTCGCGAGCGCGCCGTCGGGCTTCTCGCTGGCCACCGAGGTCGCCGACTGGCTGGTGCGGCGCAACGTGCCGTTCCGCGACGCGCACGAGATCACCGGCAAGCTGGTGGCGCTGTGCGCGGCCCGCGACTGCGCGCTGGACGAGGTGTCCGACGCCGACCTGGCCGCGGTGAGCGAGCACCTGGACCCCTCCGTGCGCGACGTGCTCTCGGTGCGCTCGGCGCTCGCCGCCCGCATCACGCCCGGCTCCACCGGCCCCGGCCCGGTCGCCGACCAGCTCGCCGCCGCGGCGGACAAGCTGACCGGCTGGCGGGAGTGGGCCGCCGAGCGGGTCGTACCCCGCTGACCTGCGGCTGATTCGGGGCAGGCGTCCGCCTGCCCCGAATCGGAACGGTCAACCGGCCGGCCGCTCGCGTTTCGGGAGCTTGGCCACCACCGCGTCGTACGAACCGTCGGCCGCCTCGATCAGCTCGTCGTCCGGGATGCCGCCGGAGAGCCGCAGCGTGTTCCAGCCCGACCGGCCGATGTAGGGGGAGGGGCGTGCGTCGGCCGGGAACCGGTGCAGCCACTCGTCGGCCACCTCCCGGGACGCCCCGCACTTCACCCCGAGACGGGCCTCACCGTCGGGGGAGCCGAGGAACGCGAAGATGCGGCTGCCCACCTTCACCACCTCGTCGCCCTCCCACGGCCGGTCGAGCCAGGCTCCCGGCTTGGCCAGGCAGTAGGCCAGCATCTCCTCGCGCGTCATCGCGTCCTCCCGTGCCGTCGTCCGGCACAGTCTCGCCCGCCGCTGTGACAGCCCGCGCCGCCGGGCGGCCGGTCAGTCGCCGGTGCCGGTGCGGACGGTGAGCCGCTCGTAGCGCTGCCGGGCCGCCTGGGCGCTGCCCAGCCCCAGCCCGAAGGCGATCGCCTGCCAGGTCATGCCCCGCCCGCGGGCCACCTGCAACAGGCCGGCCTCCAGCGCGTCCACCTCGGCCCGCACGTGCGGGATCAGCGTCAGCGCGGCCATCAGGTCGGCCTGGTCGACGGGCTCCTCACCCTCGTCCAGCTCGGCGCCCCCGGCCAGCGCCATCACCAGCGTGGCCGCCTCGTAGGCGTCGGGCACGTCGGGGTGGGCGTAGCGCCGGCGGCGGGAGTTGGTGCCGGCGTGCCGCTCGGCGATCCGCAGCAGCGCCGCGTAGTTGCGGTGCGCCCGGGCCTGGGCAGCATCCGGAGCGGTGAACGGGTCGTTGTCCACGGTGACCATGCCGTCCATCCCACACCCAAGAATGACCTGTTGTCAACACCCTGTTGAAAGTCATTCGTGCACAACGCCGTGCCTCCGGGGCGTGGTGAGAAGACGGCGCGTCATGCACGACAGACGCGCCGCGGGGTGTTCCGGGTTGCCCGGAACGGCCGATTCAGGCCGGTGAGTTCCGCACCGGGGCGGCCGGGGCGGGCCGGCGGCGCGGCGTGTGCCGCCGGTAGACGCTGACGCTGGGCTCGTCCGCCAGCCAGAACCGCCACGGCAGGTCGTGCGCGGCGGCGACCCCGACGCGCGGCCCGGCGACGATCCGCGCCGGGTCGACGGGGCTCGCCGGTGGCGTCAGCAGCAGCGGGCCGTTGCCGTCGATCGCCGAGGTGCCGTTCGCCTCCCGCCCGAGCCCGAGCGCGGTGACCAGCCGGGCCGGCCCGCGGGCCAGCTCCCGGTCGGCGGCGCGCGGCCGGCGCTCGCGAGCGGTCTCGATGCCGTCGACCACCTCGCCCGCGCGCAACAGCACCGCCGCCGCCTCGCCGTCGCGACCGCAGACGATGTTCGCGCACCAGTGCATGCCGAACACGAAGTACACGTAGACGTGCCCTGCGGGCCCGAACATGACCCTGTTGCGCGGCGTCGGCCCGCGGTGGGCGTGCGACGCCGGGTCCTCGCCGGTGCCCGCGTACGCCTCGACCTCGGTGAGCCGGACGGTGACGCCGCCGGACGACACGGTCCAGCCGAGCAGCGTCCGCGCGGTGTCGGCGACCTGCGCGGCGGGTGCGTCGAGCCAGGGGTACGTCATCGCGGCAAGGGTAGTCGGTGGGCGGCGCGTGATCCGGGCCACGCGGGGGTGGGCAGCCACCGGAATAGTTGACTCGTCAAATATGTTGTGAGGAGCGATCCCGGGCCGACCGGTCCGGACCCCACGCGAGGAGCTGGTCATGCAGTTCGGAGTCTTCACCGTCGGTGACGTCACCGTCGACCCCACGAACGGGCGGATGCCGTCCGAGCGTGAGCGGATCAAGGCCATGACCGCCATCGCGCTCAAGGCCGAAGAGGTCGGCCTCGACGTCTTCGCCACCGGCGAGCACCACAACCCGCCGTTCGTGCCGTCGTCGCCCACCACCATGCTCGGCTGGATCGCCGCGCGCACCGAACGGCTGCTGCTGTCCACCTCGACCACGCTGATCACCACGAACGACCCGGTGAAGATCGCCGAGGACTACGCGATGCTCCAGCACCTGGCCGACGGCCGGGTGGACCTGATGATGGGCCGCGGCAACACCGGCCCGGTCTACCCGTGGTTCGGGCAGGACATCCGCAACGGCATCCCGCTGGCCATCGAGAACTACGACCTGCTGCACCGGCTGTGGCGCGAGGACGTGGTCGACTGGAAGGGCCGGTTCCGTACGCCGCTGCAGTCGTTCACCTCGACCCCGCGCCCGCTCGACGGCGTACCGCCGTTCGTCTGGCACGGCTCCATCCGCAGCCCGGAGATCGCCGAGCAGGCCGCGTACTACGGCGACGGCTTCTTCGCCAACCACATCTTCTGGCCCAAGGAGCACACCCAGCGGATGGTCGGCCTCTACCGGGAGCGGTACGCGCACTACGGCCACGGCTCGCCGGACCAGGCCGTCGTCGGCCTCGGCGGGCAGGTGTTCATGCGCCGCAACTCCCAGGACGCGGTACGCGAGTTCCGCCCCTACTTCGACAACGCCCCGGTCTACGGGCACGGGCCGTCGCTGGAGGAGTTCACCCGCGAGACGCCGCTGACCGTGGGCAGCCCGCAGCAGGTCATCGACCGCACGCTGGGCTTCCGCGAGTACGTCGGCGACTACCAGCGGCAGCTGTTCCTGATCGACCACGCCGGGCTGCCGCTGAAGACGGTGCTGGAGCAGCTCGACCTGCTGGGCGAGGAGGTGGTGCCGGTGCTGCGCAAGGAGTTCGACTCGCTGCGTCCCGCGCACGTGCCCGAGGCGCCCACCCACGCGAGTCTGCTGGCCGCCCGTGACGCCGCCCCGGCCGGGGAGCAGCGATGACCAGCCGTACCCTCGCGGTCGTCTCGGCCGGTCTCGGCCAGCCGTCGTCGACCCGCCTGCTCGCCGACCAGCTCGCCGCGGCCGCCCGCGACGAGCTGGCCGGCTGCGGCGCCACTGTGGAACTGCGCGTGGTCGAGCTGCGCGAGCACGCCCACGACGTGGTGAACCACCTGCTCACCGGCTTCGCCCCGGCCGCGCTGCGGCGGACGCTCGACGAGGTGGCGGCCGCAGACGGGCTGATCGCGGTGACGCCGATCTTCAACGCGTCGTACAACGGGCTGTTCAAGTCGTTCTTCGACGTGGTCGACCGGGACGCGCTCGCCGGCAAGCCGGTGCTGCTCGGGGCGACCGGCGGCACCGCCCGGCACTCGCTGGCGCTGGAGCACGCGGTCCGGCCGATGTTCACGTACCTGCGGGCGGCGACACTGCCCACAGCGGTCTTCGCCGCACCGGAGGACTGGGCCGGCGACGACGGCGACAGCGCGCTGCGGTCCCGGATCCGCCGGGCCGGAGCCGAGCTGGCCGAGCAGGTGGACCGCCGCCCGCCCGCGACCGGCCCGGCCGACCCGTTCGCGCTCACCACCGACTTCGCCGCCCTGCTCGCCGGCCGCGACCCGTCCTGACGCCTGGAGGTCGGCGCGGACGACAGCTGCCGGCAGTGGCCGTCGCCGGAGAACCACGCCGGAGAGCTCATTATGACTGAGAGGCATAAATATGCCTCTCAGTCATAACGCTTGCAGGCCATCTCTCTGGCCGGGCGGACCGGAGCGGACCGGAGCGGACCGGTCCGGACCGGGCCGGCCAGACGCGCGGCGCGTCAGTCGTCGGCCGGCTCCGGCCGGTGGGCGACGAGCACCGGGCAGTGGGAGTGCTGCACCAGCGCCTGGCTGACCGAGCCGAGCAGCAGCCCGGCGAAGCCGCCCCGGCCCCGGGAACCGACCACCACGAGCGACGCCTCACCGCTGGCCTCCCGGAGCGCGGTCTCCGGCGAGGCGGCGGTCACGGCCCGTTCCGCCACGCGCAGGTCCGGGTGCGCCGCCCGGACCCGGGCCGCGGCCTCGGCCAGCAGCCCGGCCGCCTCGGCCCGCGCCGCGGTGGACGCCTCCGCCGCGACCTCCGGCGCGACTGCGCCGCGTTCGGGCGACCGGACGTGCATCAGCACCAGCTCCGCGTCGCGCCGGTCGGCCTCGTCCGCCGCCAGCTCGATCGCGTACGCGGCCGAGTCGGAGCCGTCCACGCCGACCAGCACCGGACCGTCCACCGGGATCGGCTGCTCCTCCGGGCGGACGATCAGCACCGGGCAGTGCCCGTGCTGCGCGAGCTGCCCGCTGACCGAGCCGAGCAGCAGGCCGGCGAAGCCGCCCACGCCCCGGCTGCCCACCACGACCAGTTCGGCGCGGCGGGACTCCTCGACCATCGTGGCGCCCGGGCCGCCGGCGACCTGGCGCACCTGCACCCGCAGGCCCGGGTGCCGCTCGGCCAGGTCGGCGGCGACCGACTCCAGCATCTTCTCCGACTCCGCGGTGGGCGCCGGCACCCCCAGGTCGTACGGGTTGAGCGGCACGCCGTACCCCATCGGGTGCAGGTAGCCGTGCACGAGCAGCAGCGGCCGGGAACGGGCGACGGCGGTCGCGGCGGCCAGGTCGGCGGCGGCCAGGCTGGACGGCGATCCGTCCACTCCCGCCACGACGGGTCGGTTCATCTGGTGCTTTCCCTCCGGTCGGCTCAGGCCATTGTGGCGCTGCCGGCCCCGCCCGGGCCGGGGAACCGGCTCAGTGGGTCCGGTCGCCCCGGTGCCGGACGACGGCGAGCGGGCTGTGGCAGTGGTGCAGCACGGCGTGGCTGACCGAGCCGAGCAGCAGCGCACCGAGGCTACCGCGCCCGTGCGCGCCGACCACCGTCAGCTGCGCGCCGACGGACTCCTCGACGAGCACCCGGGACGGGGTGGCGGCGGCGACCAGCTTCGGCCGTACCGTGACCTCCGGGTACCGCTCGGCCCAGCCGGCGATCGCCTCGGCCAGCACCCGCTGCTCGTCGGCGCGCAGCTCCTGCGGGTCGTACGCCAGCGGCACGACGTCGCCGAACGCCTCCCGGTAGGTCACCGGCTGCGGGTACAGCCAGGTGTGCACCACGACCAGCTCGGCGCCGCGCGCCGCGGCCTCGGCGAACGCGAACCCGACCGCCTCGTTCGACAGCGCGGAGCCGTCCACGCCGACCACCACCGGGCCGTCGGCGCGGGCCTCACCCCGGGCCACGAGCACCGGGCAGTCCGCGCGGGCGGAGAGCTGCACCGCGGCGGAGCCGACGAGGAGTTCGGCGAAGCCGCCCAGTCCCCGGTGACCCAGCACGAGCAGCGCGGCGTCGCGGCTCTCCCGCAGCAGCACCGCCACCGGCCCGCCGTCGACGACCGCGCCGGTCACCGCCAGCTCCGCGTCGACCTTGCGGGCCTCGTCCACCGCCTCCTCGACCAGCTTCTCGGCCTCCTGGCGCAGCACGATGTCGGGCAGCACCGGGGCGACCATGCCCAGTGGCGTGCCGACCAGGGGCCACAGGAAGGCGTTCACCACCCGCAGCGGCCGGTGCCGCAGCACCGCCTCGCGTGCGGCCAGCCGTACCGCGTCCAGCGCGGACGGGGAGCCGTCCACGCCCACCACGACGGGGGCACCGGTTCTGTCGGTCATCACGTCCTCCTTCGGTTCCCCCTCAGCCTGCGCCGACGGCCCCCACCTGGGCAGAGTCGATCCGCCCGGCACGTCCGGGACCATCGGCCCCTACCGGCCGGGGCGGCGGCGGGGTGGAATGGGACCAGTGCTCCCCTCCTGTCGACCCTGGAGGCGCGATGACCCCGCTGGAGATGCTCCGCGTCCACCCCTTCCTGGCCGGGCTGCCCGACGAGTGGCTGCCCCGGCTCACCGGTTACGCCCGCCCGGTGGTCTGGCACCCCGGGCACCGGCTGTTCCGCGCCGGCCAGCCGGCCGACCGGTTCTGGCTGGTCCGCGGCGGCCAGGTGGCGCTGGACTTCCCGGTGCCGGGCCGCGGTGACGTGGGCATCGAGACGATCGGGCCGGGCGGCGTGCTCGGCTGGTCCTGGCTGTTCCCGCCGTACCGCTGGCAGTTCGGCGCGGTCGCCACCCAGCGCAGCACCGCCGTCGAACTCGACGCCGACGGGGTACGCCGGCTGATGGAGTCCGACGACACGCTCGGCCGTCAGCTCACCACCCGGTTCATGAGCGTGGTGGTGGACCGCCTCCAGGCGTCCCGGGTCCGGCTGCTCGACCTGTACGGCTACCCGACGGCGGCGGCCAGCTGAACCGGCGCGCCGTCAGGTGACGGTGAGACCGCGGGCGGCGAACTGGCCGCGTACCCGGGTCAGCAGGCCGGCATCCGGCGGCTCGGTGTCCGCCAGCGGGAACGTCAGGCCCAGCTCGGCGTACTTGTGGGCGCCGAGCCGGTGGAACGGCAGCACCTCGACGCGCTGCACCGTCGCCAGCCCGGCGGCCACGTCGGCCACCCGCTCCACCTCGTCGACCGCGTCGGTCAGCCCGGGCACCAGCACGTACCGGATCCAGATGGGCGTACCCCGGTCGGCGAGCCGTTGCGCGAACCGCAGCGTCGGCGCGAGCCGGCCGGTGCCGGTGACCCGGCGGTACGTCTGCGGGTTGCCCGCCTTCACGTCGAGCAGCACCAGGTCGGTGGCGTCCAGCAGCGCGTCGTCGGCGCGGACGCCGAGGAAGCCGGACGTGTCCAGCGCGGTGTGCAGGCCGAGGTCGTCGTGGCAGCGGCGTAGCAGTTCCCGGGTGAACGCCGGTTGCAGCAGCGGCTCCCCGCCGCTGACAGTGACGCCGCCGCCCGCCACCTGGATGAACCGGCGGTACCGGGTGGCGAGCGTGACCATCTCGTCCACGGTGCGGCGGCGGCCGCTGCGGCCGTACCAGGTGTCCGGGCTGTGGCAGTAGCGGCAGCGCAGCGGGCAGCCGGCCAGGAAGACCACGAACCGGGTGCCCGGCCCGTCCACCCCGACCGAGGTGTCCCACGAGTGCACCGCGCCGGTGACGGCACCCGGCACCGCCGCAGTGACCTGCGGCGGCGCGGGCAGGCGGCCGTTCACAGCGACCCGTGGAAGGTCCGCGACACCACGTCGCGCTGCTGCTCCGGCGTGAGCCGGACGAAGTTCACCGCGTACCCGGACACCCGGACGGTGAGCTGCGGGTACCGCTCCGGGTGCGCCATCGCGTCCAGCAGCGTGGCCCGGTCCAGCACGTTGACGTTGAGGTGGAACCCGCCGGCGTCGGCGTAGCCGTCGAGCACACCGGCCAGGTTCGCGATCCGGTCGTCGCGGGTGTGACCCAGGCCGTCCGGCGTCACGGTGCCGGTCAGCGAGATGCCGTCGCGGGCCGCGTCGTACGGCAGCTTCGCCACCGACAGCGCCGACGCGACCAGGCCGTGCGTGTCCCGCCCGTTCATCGGGTTCGCCCCCGGCGCGAACGGCTCACCGGCGCGCCGGCCGTCCGGCGTGTTGCCGGTGTGCTTGCCGTACACCACGTTCGAGGTGATGGTGAGCACCGACATGGTCAGCTCCGCGTCGCGGTACGTGCGCTGCCGGCGCAGCTTCTCCGCGAACGTCTCGACCAGCCACACCGCGATCTCGTCGGCCCGGTCGTCGTCGTTGCCGTACGTCGGGAACTCGCCCTCGACGGCGAAGTCGACGGCCAGGCCGGTGGCGTCGCGCAGCACCTTCACCCGGCCGTACCGGACGGCCGACAGGCTGTCCACGGCGACCGACAGGCCGGCGATGCCGGTGGCCATGAACCGGCGCACCGGGTGGTCGTGCAGCGCCATCTCCAGCCGCTCGTACGCGTACCTGTCGTGCTGGTGGTGGATCACGTTCAGCGCGTCCACGTACGTCTGCGCCAGCCAGTCCAGTGCCCGGTCGTACGCGGCCAGCACCTCGTCGTAGTCGAGCGTCTCGCCGCCCACCGGCGCGGCCGGCGGGGCCACCTGCGTGCCGGTCAGCTCGTCCCGGCCGCCGTTGATCGCGTACAGCAGCGCCTTCGCCAGGTTCGCCCGGGCGCCGAAGAACTGCATGTCCCGGCCGACCCGCATGGCCGACACGCAGCAGGCGATCGCGGTGTCGTCGTCGTACGCCGGGCGGATCAGCTCGTCGTTCTCGTACTGGATGGCGCTGGTGTCCAGCGACACCTGGGCGCAGAACCGCTTGAAGCCCTCGGGCAGCCGCGGCGACCAGAGCACAGTCAGGTTCGGCTCGGGCGCCGGGCCGAGGTTGTAGAGCGTCTGCAGGTAGCGGAACGCGGTGCGGGTGACCAGCGGCCGGCCGTCCGCGCCCATCCCGCCGAGCGACTCGGTGACCCAGGTCGGGTCGCCGGAGAACAGCTGGTCGTACTCGGGGGTGCGCAGGAAGCGGATGATCCGCAGCTTGATCACGAAGTCGTCGATCAGCTCCTGCGCGCCGCTCTCGTCCAGCCGCCCCTCGGCGATGTCCCGCCGCAGGTACGCGTCGACGAACCCGGCGGTGCGGCCGAGCGACATCGCGGCCCCGTTCTGCTCCTTCGTGGCGGCCAGGTAGGCGAAGTACAGCCACTGGATCGCCTGCGCGCCGGTGGCGGCCGGGCGGGAGATGTCGAAGCCGTACGAGGCGGCCATCTCCTTCAGCTCACCGAGCGCGCGGATCTGCTCGGCCAGTTCCTCCCGGTCGCGGATCACGTCGTCGGTGCTGCGCCGGTCGTCCAGCGCCGCCTTGAGCGCACGGCGCTCCTCGACCAGCCGGTCCACGCCGTACAGCGCCACCCGGCGGTAGTCGCCGATGATCCGCCCGCGCCCGTACGCGTCGGGCAGCCCGGTGATCACGTGCGAGCGCCGCGCGGCCAGCACGTCCGCCGGGTACGCGTCGAAGACCGCGTCGTTGTGCGTGCGGCGGTACCGGGTGAAGATCTCGTGCACCCGCGGGTCCGGTTCGCGTCCGTACGCCCGCAGCGCCGTCTCCACCATCCGCAGCCCGCCGGCCGGCATGATCGCCCGCCGC
Source organism: Micromonospora sp. RV43 (assembly GCF_001029515.1). Classification (NCBI taxonomy): domain Bacteria; kingdom Bacillati; phylum Actinomycetota; class Actinomycetes; order Micromonosporales; family Micromonosporaceae; genus Micromonospora; species Micromonospora sp. RV43. The sequence goes on from NZ_LEKG01000057.1 coordinate 36,472, forward strand.
AGCGGCGCGTCGGTCTGCAACCCGACGATCAGCTCCCGCTCCCGGTCGATGTAGCCCGGTGCGTGCGAGGTGATGGTCGACGGGGTGGCCGCGTCGACGTCGTACACGCCGCGCCGCCGCTCCTCGCCGAACATCTCCCGCAGCCGGTCCCACACCGCGAGCGTGCGCGGCGTCGGCCCGGTGAGGAACGACGCGTCCCCGGTGTACGGCTCGTGGTTGTGGCGGACGAAGTCGGCCACGTCGACTGTCTCCTGCCACGCTCCGGCGTGGAATCCGCGCCAGGGGGCCAGGGGTTCGGTGGCGGTCATGTCGGTCCCTCTCCGGGCGTCGGCGGTGGCCCGGTCCCCGCCGGGTGCGGGGACCGGGGGCGGGGGTCAGGGCTGGAGCACGAGCCGGGCGGCGACCCGGCCGGCGAGGACGTCGTCCACCGCCTCGTTGATGTCGTCCAGCTTGCGGGTCTCGTAGACGACCCGGGTACGGCCGGCGGCGTGCAGCGCGAAGACCTCGGCCAGGTCGGCGCGGGTGCCGACGATCGAGCCGAGCACCGTGATGCCCTTGAGCACCGTCTCGAAGACGGGCAGGGTGATCGCGTTGTCGGCGGGCAGCGACACCAGCACCAGCCGGCCGCCGCGGCGCAGCGAGCGGTGCGCCTGCTCGATCACGCGAGGGCTCGCGGCCAGCACGATCGCCACGTCCACGCCGCCCAGCGCGGTGATCCGCTCGACCGGGTCGGTGGTGGCGGCGTCGACCGTGTGCGCGGCGCCGAGCGAGGTGGCCAGCTCCAGCTTCTCGGCGGTCACGTCCACCGCGATCGTCTCGGCGCCGAAGATCTGGGCGTACTGCTGGGCGAGGTGACCCAGGCCGCCGATGCCGAAGATCGCGACCCGCTCGCCCGGCCGCACCCCGGCGACCTTGACGGCCTTGTACGTGGTGACGCCCGCGCAGGTCAGCGGCGCGGCCTCGAACGGGTCCACGCCGTCGGGCACGCGCACCGCGTACCGGGCGGCGGCGACCGCGTACTCGGCGTGCGCGCCGTCGATGCTGTAGCCGGTGTTGCGCTGCGACTCGCACAGCGTCTCCCAGCCGGTCACGCAGTACGCGCAGGTGCCGCAGGCCCAGCCGAGCCAGGGCAGCGCGACGCGGTCGCCGACGGCGTGCTCGGTGACGCCGGGGCCGACCTTCTCGACCAGGCCGACGCCCTCGTGTCCGGGGACGAACGGCGGGGTGGGCTTCACCGGCCACTCGCCGCGGGCGGCGTGGATGTCGGTGTGGCAGAGTCCGCTGGCTTCGATGCGGACCAGGATCTCGCCCGGCCCGACCTCCGGCACGGGACGCTCGGTGATCTCCATCGGACGGTCGAACGCGGTGACGACACTGGCGCGCATCGGGGGCCTCCCTCTCTCGTTCTCCCCCTCAGCGTCGTCCACCCGGGAGCATCCGGGCAGGGGCGCAGGACCGCGGTGACCCGGGACCAACGGCCCTCCTCGCGGGCGCGCGGGGGAACGGCGGTACGGCCGCCGGTGACGTACCGGCGGCCGTACCCCTGGGGTGCTCAGCGGTCGACGACCAGGCGGCGGGCCCGCAGCAGGCGCGCCCACCAGGGCCTGTGGTCCGGGCGCAGCCGCGGCGCCGGCACGCCGCGCAGGCTGACCCATCCGCCCGGACCCATGGTGACGGTGCCGACCGACGGCGGGCGGCGCCGCGACCACACCGCCACGGCGGCGGTGAGCGCGGCCACCGCGAACGCGCCGGTGGCGGCGGCGACCAACTGGTCGGGTTCGACCACGCGCCGGTAGCGGACCCGGCCGCCGGCCGCGACGAAGACGCCGACCGGGCGGCCGTCACGGTTCACCGGCACCAGCGCGGCGTCCCCGGGCAGCTCCAGCACCGGGCCGACCGGCCCGGCCGGGGCGGGGGCGGGAGTCGCGGCCTGCGGCGGCGCGGGC
>NZ_LEKG01000058.1:0-38269 GCF_001029515.1 Micromonospora sp. RV43
CCGCGCCCGCCGCGGTCACGCCGGTCAGCTCCCGCAGGGCGAGGGAGTCGACCGAGACCACGGCCGCGCCCGACTCGTCGCACGCGACCAGACGCACCGCCGAGCCCGTACGCGACAGCCGCACCCGCAGCACCCGCGCGCCCGAGGCATACACCTGCACACCCTCGAACGCGAACGGCACCCGCGGCCCACCCGACCCCTCGGTGCCGGGCAGCAACCCGATCGGATGCAGCGCGGCGTCCAGCAGCGCCGGGTGCACACCGAAGCGCGCCGCCTCCGTCGCCACCTCGTCCGGCAACGCCACCTCGGCGTACACGTCCTCGCCGCCCGTCCACACCCGGCGCAGCCCCCGGAACACCGGCCCGTACGACAGGCCGTGCTCCGCCAGCGTCGGGTACCAGCCCGCCACGTCCACCTCGACGCCGTCGACCGGCGGCCACTCCCCCACGCCCGGCTCGCCGGCCGACGCCGGCTCCAGCACACCCTCCGCATGCCGCACCCAGTCGGCCTCCGGATCACCCTCGGACTGCGAGTGCACCGCCACGACCCGGGTGCCGGACTCATCGGCCGCACCGACGCGCACCTGCACCCGCACCGCGCCGGACTCCGGCAGCACCAGCGGCGCGGCCACGGTCAGCTCCCGCACCCGCGACGCGCCCACCTCGTCGCCTGCCCGGACCGCCAACTCCACCAGAGCGGCACCGGGTACGACCACCACGCCGGACACGACGTGGTCGGCGAGCCACACGTGCGTCGACACCGACAACCGGCCCGTCAGCACCACCATGTCCACACCGGCCACTGAGACCGCCGCGCCGAGCAGCGGGTGCCCGGCCACGCCGAGGCCCGCCCCGGACACGTCGGCGGCACGCGCCTGGCCCGCGCCGAGCCAGTACCGCTGGTGCTGGAAGGCGTACGTCGGCAGGTCGACCCGGGCGGCGCCGGCGTCGGTGAACCACTGCGTCCAGGTCACCGGGACACCGTGGACGTGCAGGTCGGCGAGGGCGTGCAGGAGTGCCTGCGGGGCGGGCCGGTCCCGGCGCTGGACGGCCACCGCGAGCGCGTCCTCGGCGAGCAGGTCGGCGTTCATCGCGGTCAGGACGCTCTGCGGGCCGATCTCCAGGAAGGTGTCGACCCCGGTGGCCCGCAGGGCGGCGATGCCGTCGGCGTAGCGGACGGCCTCCCGCACGTGCCGCACCCAGTACTCGGCGCGGGTGATCTCCTGCGGGTCGGCGAGCGCGCCGGTCAGGTTCGACACCACCGGCAGCAGCGGCGCCCGGAACGTCAGCCCCGCCAGGACGGCGCGGAACTCGTCGAGCATCGGCGCCATCAGCGGGCTGTGGAACGCGTGGCTCACCGTCAGCCGGCGAGTGCGCACACCCCGCTCCCGCCAGACCCGCTCCACCTCGTCCAGGGCCTCGACGGCACCGGAGACGACGACGGCGGTGGGCCCGTTGACGGCCGCGATACCGAGGCGGTCAGTCATCCCGGCGAGAGACTCCGCCACCGCAGCCTCGTCAGCGGCCACGGCCAGCATGCCGCCGCCCGTGGGCAACGCCTGCATCAACCGACCCCGCGCGGCCACGAGAGCGCACGCGTCGGCCAGGGACAACACCCCCGCCACATACGCCGCCGTCACCTCACCGATCGAGTGACCAGCCAGCATGTCCGGCACGACCCCGAACGACTCCACCAGACGGAACAACGCCACCTCGACCGCGAACAACCCGGCCTGCGTGAACACCGTCTGATCCAGCAACCCCGCCTCGGCGGAACCCGACGACGCGAACAGCACCTCCCGCAACGGACGCGGCAGCAACGGATCGAGCTGCGCGCACACCTCGTCCAGCGCGGTCGCGAACACCGGGAACCCGGCGTACAACTCCCGGCCCATCCCGGCGCGCTGCGCGCCCTGGCCGGAGAAGAGCACGGCCAGCTGCGTACGCGTCGCGCCCGTGCCGGTGACCACGGTGGCGGCCGGCTCACCGTCGGCGAGGGCGCGCAGCCCGGCCAGCAGTTCGTCCCGGTCCGTCGCGGTGACCACCGCGCGGTGCTCCATGACGGCCCGGCTGACGGTCGACGACCAGCCGACGTCGAGGGGGCGCAGTTCCTCGTCGCCGGCGATCCAGCGGGCCCAGCGCTCCGCCTGGGCCGCGACGGCGGCCTCGGAGCGGGCCGACAGCAGCACCGGCGACGGCAGCTGCCCGGCGGTGGGCGTCGGCGCGCCCTCGCCCCGGGTCGGCTCCGCCTCGGCGGGCGGCTGCTCGATGATCACATGCGCGTTCGTGCCGCTGACGCCGAACGACGAGATCGCGGCGCGACGGGGCCGGCCTGCCGCAGGCCAGTCGCGGGCCTCGGTGAGCAGGGAGACCTCCCCGGCGCTCCACTCGATGTGCGGGGACGGCTCGTCGACGTGCAGCGTCGACGGCAGCACGCCGTGCCGCATCGCCATGATCATCTTGATGATGCCGGCTGCCCCGGCGGCGGCCTGGGTGTGGCCGATGTTCGACTTGACCGAGCCCAGCCAGAGCGGCCGGTCGGCGGGCCGGTCCTGCCCGTACGTCGCCAGCAGGGCCTGCGCCTCGATCGGGTCGCCCAGGGTCGTGCCGGTGCCGTGCGCCTCGACGGCGTCCACGTCGGCGGCGGTGAGCCGCGCGTTGGCCAGCGCCTGACGGATCACGCGCTGCTGCGACGGGCCGTTCGGGGCGGTCAGACCGTTCGACGCGCCGTCCTGGTTGACGGCAGTGCCACGCACGACCGCAAGCACGCGGTGCCCGTTGCGCTGCGCGTCCGACAGGCGCTCCACCAGGAGCACGCCCACGCCCTCGGACCAGCCCGTGCCGTCCGCCGACGCCGCGAAGGACTTGCACCGGCCGTCGGCCGACAGGCCCCGCTGCCGGGAGAACTCGATGAACGTCCCGGGCGTGGCCATCACCGTCACGCCGCCGGCCAGGGCGAGGTCGCACTCGCCGCCGCGCAGCGCCTGCACCGCCAGGTGCAGCGCGACCAGCGACGACGAACACGCGGTGTCCACGGTCACCGCCGGGCCTTCGAGCCCGAACGTGTACGCCACCCGGCCGGACAGCACGCTGCCGGAGGTGCCGGTGCCGAGGTAGCCGCCCACGCCCTCGGGCAGGTCCTGCACGCCGGAGGCGTAGTCGTGGTACATCAGGCCGGCGAAGACGCCGGTCCGGCTGCCGCGCAGCCGCGACGGGTCGAGGCCGGCCGACTCGAACGTCTCCCAGGACGCCTCCAGCAGCAGCCGCTGCTGCGGGTCCATGGCGATCGCCTCGCGCGGCGAGATGCCGAAGAAGTCCGGGTCGAACTCGGCGGCCCCGTACAGGAAGCCACCGTGGCGGGTGTACGACGTCCCGGGGTTGTCCGGGTCGGGGTGGAAGAGCCGGTCGAGGTCCCAGCCCCGGTCGGTGGGGAACTCGCCGATGCCGTCGGCGCCGGCGGCGACCAGGTCCCACAGCTGCTGCGGGTTCGTCACGCCACCCGGGTAGCGGCACGCCATGCCCACGATGGCGATCGGCTCGTCGACGGTTGTCGCCCGCACGGCCTGCTGCTGCGCGGCGACCTGGCCGGACAGCTGCTCGTAGAGGTGCTCCGACAGGGCGCCGGGGGTCGGGTAGTCGAAGACGAGTGTCGACGTGAGTCGCAGCCCGCTCGCGCTGTTGATCCGGTTGCGCAGCTCGACGGCGGTCAGCGAGTCGAAGCCCAGCTCCCGGAACGCCCGGTCCGCCGGCACCGCCTCGGCGCCGCCGTGGCCGAGGACCTGCGCGATCATTCCGCGCACCAGCAGCGCCACCTGCGTACGCGCCTCCTGCGGGTCGAGGCCGGCCAGCCGGTCGGCCCACGCGCCAGTGCCGGAGCGGCGGCGCTTCGCGGCCGGTCCCACCAGGCCCCGCAGCATCACCGGCACCCGGCCGGCGGCGGTCTGCGCCCGCATGGCGGGCAGGTCGACCACGGCCGGCACCAGGGCCGCGCCGCCGTGGGTCAGGGCGGCGTCCCACAGCCCGAGCCCGACGGGGGCGGTCATCGGGACCAGGCCGGCCCGGGTCACCCGGGCCCGGTCGGCGTCGTTGATCGACGCCGCCATGCCGTCGGTGTCCCACATGCCCCAGGCGAGGCTGACGGCGGGCAGCCCGCGCTGCGCCCGCAGCACGGCGAGGGCGTCCAGGAAGGCGTTGCCGGCCGCGTACGCGGCCTGGCCGGGAGAGCCGAGCACTCCGGCGACGGAGGAGAAGAGCACGAAGAGGTCGAGGTCCAGCTCGGCGGTCGCCTCGTGCAACCACCAGCCCGCCGTGACCTTCGGGGCAAGCACGTCCGCCAGCCGGTCGGCGGTGATCCCGCTGACGATGCCGTCGTCGAGGACGCCGGCGGTGTGGACCACCCCGGCCAGGCGGTCGTCGGCGGTGATGGACCGGACCAGCTCGCCGACGCGCTCGCGGTCGGTGACGTCGGTGGCGACCACCCGGGCGGTCGCGCCCAGCGCGGCCAGCCGCCGCACCAGTTCGTCGGCGCCGGGGGCGGCCGGCCCCTGCCGGGACACCAGCACCAGCGAACGCACGCCGTACGCGGTGACGAGGTGTTCGGACACCAGGGCGCCCAGCGATCCGGTGCCGCCGGTCACCAGGACGGTTCCCCCGCCGAGGGCCGCCGGGGTGCGCGCGGCGCCCGTGGCGCGGACCAGCCGCGGCAGGTACGCCGTGCCCGACCGCACCGCGACCTGCCCGCCGAGGGCGGGGCCGTCGGCGACGGCGGCGAGCAGGGCCAGCAGGTCGGCGTCCAGGTCGGTGCCGGGTTCCAGGTCGGCCAGCACGATCCGGCCGGGGTGCTCCGACTGGGCCGAGCGCAGCAGGCCCCAGACCGCCGCCCCCGCCAGGTCGGTGACGCGGTCGTCGGCGCCGGTAGCCACCGCGCCGCGGGTCACGACGACCAGCCGCGAGTCCGCCAGCGGCCCGGCCGCCAGCCACGCCTGCACCACGCCGAGGACGTCCGCCGTGACGGAGCGCACCGCGTCGGGCACGTCCGCCCCGGAAGGCGCCGGGGTGACGGGCAGCAGCAGCGCCGCCGGGCCGGTGCCGTCCGTCGCCGCCGTGGTCAGATCGGCGACGCCGGCGTACGCCGGAAGCTGCGGGGCGCCGTCGAGCGGACGCCCACCGAGCACGACCCAGCCGTACGCGCCGTCGGGCGCGGCGATCTGCTCCGGCTGCCAGGAGACCTCGAACAGGGATCGGTACGCCTCGTCCGGCGCGGCCGCCAGGCCGGTCATCTCGCGCAGCGTCAGCGAGTCCACCGACACCACGGGCACGCCCGTGGTGTCGGTGGCTACCAGCCGCACCGAGCTGCCGGAGGCGGTGAGGCGGACCCGGAGCGTCCGGGCGCCGACGGCGTGAACCTGCACCCCCTCGAACGCGAACGGCACCCGGGGACCGCCGCCCGCCTCGTCGGCGGGCAGCAGCCCGACAGGGTGCAGGGCGGCGTCCAGCAGCGCCGGGTGCACCCCGAAGCCCGCCGGATCACCGGCGAACTCGTCGGCGAGGGCGACCTCGGCGAACACCTCGCCGTCGGCGGTCCACGCCCGGCGCAGGCCCCGGAAGACCGGCCCGTACGCGAGCCCGTGCTCGGCGACCGTCGCGTACCAGCCGGTGACGTCCACCTCGGACGCGCCGGGCGGCGGCCACGCGCCAAGGGTGGGCTCGTCGACCGTGGGGGCGTCGACGAGGCCGTCGGCGTGCCGGGTCCAGCCCGACTCGGGGTCGTCCTCGGACTGCGAGTGCACGGTCACCGACCGGCTGCCGGTGCCGTCGACGGGACCGACCCGGACCTGCACCCGTACCCCGCCGCCGGTGGCGGGCAGCACGAGCGGGGCGAGCACGGTCAGCTCACGGACACGGGAGGCACCGACCTCGTCGCCCGCCCGGACGACGAGGTCCACCAGGGCGGTGCCCGGCACGACCACGGCGCCGGAGACGACGTGGTCGGCGAGCCACGGGTGCGTCGACACCGACAGCCGGCCGGTCAGCACCACCATGTCCTCGCCGGCGACCGACACCGCCGCGCCGAGCAGCGGGTGCCGCGCCACGCCGAGGCCGGCCCCCGAGACGTCGGCCGACCGGCCGGCCGGCGGCAGCCAGTACCGCTCCCGCTGGAAGGCGTACGTGGGCAGGTCCACCCGCCGCGCGCCGGTCTCGGCGAACCACGACTGCCAGGTCACCGGCACGCCGTGCACGTGCAACTCGGCCAGGGCGTGCAGCAACGCCTGCGCCTCCGAACGGTCACGGCGCTGCACAGCCACCGCCAGCACGGCCTCGTCATCGGCGAGCAGGTCGGCGTTCATAGCGGTCAGGACGCTCTGCGGGCCGACCTCCAGGAACGTATCCACACCGGCAGCCCGCACGGCGGCGACCCCGTCGGCGTACCGCACAGCCTCGCGCACGTGCCGCACCCAATACTCCGGCGTGCAGATCTCGTCACCGGCCAGGGCACCGGTCACGTTCGACACGACCGGCAACAACGGCGCCGCAAACGCCAACCCGCCCAGAACCGTACGGAACTCGTCGAGCATCGGCGCCATCAACGGGCTGTGGAACGCGTGGCTGACGGTGAGCCGGCGGGTACGCACCCCCCGATCCCGCCAGGCCCGCTCCACCTCGGCCAGGGCCTCGACGGCACCCGACACCACCACTGCGGCAGGCCCGTTGACCGCCGCGATACCGACCCGATCGGTCAGCCCCGCGACCGACTCCGCCACGGCCGCCTCATCAGCGGCTACGGCCAGCATCCCGCCACCGGTCGGCAACGCCTGCATCAACCGACCCCGCGCCGCCACGAGGGCGCACGCATCCGCCAGGGACAACACACCCGCGACATGCGCCGCCGTCACCTCACCGATCGAGTGACCGGCCAGCATGTCGGGAACAATCCCGAACGACTCCACGAGGCGGAACAACGCCACCTCGACCGCGAACAACCCGGCCTGCGTGAACACGGTCTGGTCCAGCAGCTCCGCCTCGGAGGTGCCCGCCTCGGCGAACAGCACCTCCCGCAGCGGGCGCGGCAGCAGCGGGTCGAGGTGTCCGCACACCTCGTCCAGCGCGGCGGCGAACACCGGGAAGGCCCCGTACAACTCCCGGCCCATCCCGGCACGCTGCGCACCCTGACCGGAGAACAACAGCGCCAGCTGGCCGCGCTGGCCGCCCGGGCCGGTGAGCACGCCGGCCGAGGCCTCGCCCGCCGACACGGCTTCGAGGCCCGCCAGCAGTTCGTCCCGGCTCGTCCCGGACACGACGGCCCGGTGCTCCAGTACGGAGCGCGACGCCACCGAGGACCACGCCACGTCGAGCGGGCGCGGGGCCTCGGTGCCGCCGAGCCATTGCGCCCAGCGGCCGGCCTGCGCCGACAGCCCGGCCGCGTCGCGGGCCGACAGCAGCAGCGGCAGCACCGCCGGCACCCGGGACGGCTCGTCACCGGTGACCGGCTCGTCGCCGTCGGCCGGCTCGTCCGCGTCGGTCGGCGCGGACGGCTGCTCCAGGATCAGGTGCACGTTCGTACCGCTGATGCCGAACGACGACACGGCGGCCCGGCGCGGCCGGTCCACCGCCGGCCAGGGGCGCGCCTCGGTGAGCAGGGAGACCGCGCCGGAGGACCAGTCCACGTGGGGGGTCGGCTCGTCGAGGTGCAGGGTCCGCGGGAGCAGGCCGTACCGCATCGCCTGCACCATCTTGATCATGCCAGCGACGCCGGCCGCGGCCTGGCTGTGGCCGATGTTCGACTTGATCGAGCCGAGCAGCAGCGGCCGGTCGGCGGGGCGGCCCTGGCCGTAGGTGGCCAGCAGCGCCTGCGCCTCGATGGGGTCGCCGAGCGTCGTTCCCGTGCCGTGCGCCTCGACGGCGTCCACGTCGGCCGTGGTCAACCGGGCGTTCGCGAGGGCCTGCCGGATCACCCGCTGCTGGGCGGGGCCGTTGGGGGCGGTGAGGCCGTTGGACGCGCCGTCCTGGTTGACGGCGCTGCCGGCGAGCACGGCGAGCACCTGGCGGCCCTGCCGCCGGGCGTCGGAGAGCCGCTGGACCAGCAGCACGCCGACGCCCTCCGACCAGCCGGTGCCGTCGGCGTCGGCGGCGAAGGACTTGCAGCGACCGTCCGGGGCGAGGCCGCCCTGGCGGGAGAACTCGACGAAGGCACCGGGGGTCACCATGACGGTGACGCCGCCGGCCAGCGCCATGTCGCACTCGCCGCCGCGCAGCGCCTGAGCGGCAAGGTGCACCGCCACGAGGGAGGACGAGCAGGCGGTGTCGACCGTCACCGCCGGGCCCTCCAGCCCGAAGGTGTACGACACGCGGCCGGAGATGACGCTGTGCGCGCCGCCGGTGAGCTGGTAGCCGGCCAGCTCGGCCGGTGTGTCGGTGGTGCCGTAGCCCGACGGGGAGGCGCCGACGAAGACGCCGGTACGGCTGCCGCGCAGCTCGTCCGGGTCGATGCCGGCCTGCTCCATGGCCTCCCAGGACGCCTCCAGCAGCAGGCGCTGCTGCGGGTCCATGGCGACGGCCTCGCGCGGCGAGATGCCGAAGAAGCCCGGGTCGAAGGTGGTGGCGCCGTCGACGAAGCCGCCCTCGCGGGTGTGCGAGACGGGTTGCCCGTCGGCGTCGACGGCCAGCAGCCGGCCCATGTCCCAGTGCCGGTCGTCGGGGAAGCCGCTGATGCCGTCGCGCCCGGTGGCGACCAGGTCCCACAGGTCGTCCGGGTTGGCCACGCCGCCCGGGTAGCGGCAGCTCATACCGACGATGACGATCGGGTCGCCGTCCACCGGCCCGGCGGGGCCCCAGGCGGTCACGGTCTCGACCTCGTGCAGGCGCAGCGTCACCGACAGGTGGTCGGCGAGGGCGGCCGGGTTCGGGTAGTCGAAGACCAGGGTGGTGGGCAGGGTGAGGCCGGTGGCGGCGCCGAGCCGGTTGCGCAGCTCGACGGCGGTCAGCGAGTCGAAGCCGAGTTCCTTGAACGCCCGGCCGGCCTTGACCAGGTCCGTGCCGGAGTGGCCGAGCACGGCGGCGGTGTGCGTGCGTACGAGGTCGGTCAGGTGGCGGTCCTGCTCGGCGCGGGGCAGCGTCAGCAGGTGCTGGCGCAGCCCGCCGCCGGCGGCGTCCTCGGGCTCGGCGTCGACCACGCGCAGGGCGTCGCGCGCCTCGGCGACGTCGTCGAGCAGGGGGCGGGCGCGGGCGGCGGCGAACGCCGGGGTGAACAGGGACCAGTCGACGTCCGCCACGGTCACCGACGGCACGGCCCGGCCGACGGCGCTGCGCAGCGCGTACACGGCCTGGGCCGGCGACATCGGGCTGAGGCCACGGCGGGCCAGCAGTTCCTGGCCCTCGCCGCTGGCCATGCCGCCCTCGGCCCAGGGGCCCCAGGCCACGGCGGTGGCGGCCAGGCCGCGGGCGCGGCGCCGCTCGGCGAGGGCGTCGAGGAAGGCGTTGCCGGCGGCGTACGCGGCCTGTCCGCCGCTGCCCCAGATGCCGGCGATGGAGGAGAACAGCACGAACGCGTCGAGCGGCCGGTCGCCCAGCAGCTCGTCCAGGTGCACGGCGCCGGCGATCTTGCCGTCGAGCACCCCGGCCAGCCCGGCGAGGTCGGTGTCGACCAGCATGGTCAGCTGGCCCACCCCGGCGGCGTGTACCACCGCGGTCAGCGGCGCCGGGTCGGCGTCGACGTCGCGCAGCAGTGCCTCGACGCGGGCGCGGTCGGCCATGTCGGCGGCGACCAGGGTCACCCGGGCGCCGAGCCCGGTCAGTTCGTCGCGCAGCTCGGCCGCCCCGGGGGCGTGCTCGCCGCGGCGGCTGGTCAGCACGAGGTGCTCGGCCCCGTTGGCCGCCGCCCAGCGGGCCACGTGCGCGCCCAGCGCGCCGGTGCCGCCGGTGACGAGGACGGTGCCGGACGGCTGCCAGCGGTCGACGGCGCCGACGGCCGCCGGCGTGGCACGCACCAGTCGCCGTACGAAGACGCCGGAGGGTCGTACGGCCACCTGGTCCTCGGGGCCACCGCCGGTGAGGACGCCCACCGCGTGGTCCCAGTCGCCGCGCCCGGGCGCGTCCGGCAGGTCGACCAGGCCGCCCCAGAGCTGCGGGTGTTCCAGCCCGGCGACCCGGGCCAGGCCCCACAGCCCGCCCTGGGCGACGCTGCGCACCGGGTCGGTGTCGCCGGTGCCGACCGCGCCCCGCGTGAGCATCCACAGTGGTGCCGTGACGTCGGCGGCGTGCAGGGCCTGCACCAGCGTCATCGTGGCGGCCGTGCCGAGCGGCACCGCCGGCCGGCCGGGGTGGGGCCGCTCCAGCAGGCCCAGCAGGGAGACGATCCCGGTGAACGGGGCGTTCCCCACGGCCTGGGCCACCCGCGACGTCACCTGGTCGCGCTCGGCGAGCGGGTCCACCGCCAGCCGGGACACCTCGCCGCCGGCGGCGCTCAGCGCCCCTGCGAGCGCCCCGGCCCACTCGGTCGTGGCGGCGTCGTCGGCGGGCTCCACGAGCAGCCAGCGGCCCGACGGGGTGACCGGTGCGGGGGCGGCGGTCCGCTTCCACACCACCCGGTACGACCAGCCGTCGACGACGGCGTCCCGCAGCCGCGCCCTGCGCCAGGACGACAGCACCGGCAGGGCCGGGGCGAGCACGTCCAGGGCCGCGCCGTCGACGCCGATCTGCGCCGCGAGCGCCGCCACGTCGGAGCGCTCGACGGCCGACCAGAACTCGACGTCCACCACGTCCGGGCTGACCGGGCCGGTGGCCGAGGCCGGCATCTGCTCGGGCCAGTAGCGCTGCCGCTGGAACGCGTATGTGGGCAGGGCGACCGGGGTCGCTCCGGTGCCGGCGTAGAGGGCCGCCCAGTCGACGGGTGTTCCGTTGACGTGCAGTTCGGACAGGGCGGCGAGCAGGGCCCGCGACTCGGGGCGGTCGGCGCGCAGGGCGGGTACGGCGACGACCGGGGTGTCGTCGTCGGCGTCCGCCGGCTCCCGCCCGCTCAGCACGTCCCGGGTCATGGCGGTCAGGACGCTGCGCGGGCCGATCTCCAGGAACGTGTCCACCCCGGCGGCGCGCAGCGCGGCGACCCCGTCGGCGAAACGCACAGCCTCCCGGACGTGCCGCACCCAGTAGTCGGCCGAACGGATCTCGTCGGCGTCGGCCAGCGCACCGGTCACGTTCGACACGACCGGCAACGCCGGCGCCTCGAACGTCAACCCGTCCAGGACCACCCGGAACTCATCCAGTATCGGCTCCATCAACGGACTGTGGAACGCATGACTCACCGACAACCGGCGCGTCCGCACACCCCGCCCACGCCAGACCCGCTCCACCTCGTCGAGCGCCTCCACCGCACCGGAGAGCACCACCGACGTCGGCCCGTTGACCGCCGCGACCCCCACACCGGTCACGCCGTCCAGCGTCGCCAGCACATCGGCCTCGGCCGCCGCGACGGCCAGCATCCCACCACCGGCCGGCAACGCCTGCATCAACCGGCCCCGCGCCGCCACCAACACACACGCATCCGCCAGCGACAACACCCCCGCCACATGCGCGGCCGTGACCTCGCCGATCGAATGACCGCCGACCAGGTCGGGGGCGACGCCGAAGGACCCGACGAGCCGGAACAGCGCCACCTCGACCGCGAACAGACCGGCCTGCGTGAACACCGTCCGGTCCAGCAGCTCCGCCTCGGCGGAACCCTCGGGTGCGAACAGCACCTCCTTGAGCGGGCGCGGCAGCAGCGCGTCGAGCTGTGCGCACACCTCGTCCAGCGCGGCGGCGAAGACCGGGAACTCCGCGTACAACTCCCGGCCCATGCCGGCGCGCTGCGCGCCCTGACCCGAGAAGAGCACCGCGAGCGGACCCCGGTCGGCGGCCTGCCCGGCGACCAGCGCGCCGGACGGCTGGCCGGCGGCGAGGGCGCGCAGCCCGGCCAGCAGCTCCTCGCGGTCGGTGGCGGTGAGCACCGCGCGGTGTTCCAGCGCGGAGCGCGACACGACCGACGACCAGCCGACGTCCACGGTGCGGAGGGCCTCGTCGTCCTCCAGCCACCGGGTCCAGCGGCCCGCCTGCGCGCCGAGCGCGGCCTCGGAGCGGGCGGAGAGCAGCACGGGCACCGCCGGCAGGGCGCTTGTGGGTGCCGGTCCGGCGTCGGCGGGCTCGACGGCATCCGGCGTCGGTGGCTCCTCGATGATGGTGTGCGCGTTCGTGCCGGAGATGCCGAACGACGACACGGCCGCCCGGCGGGGACGGTCGGTCGCCGGCCACGGCGTCGCCTCCGTCACCAGCGACACCTCGCCGGCCGACCAGTCCACCTTCGGCGTCGGCTCGTCGACGTGCAGGGTGGACGGCACCAGCCCGTGCCGCATCGCCATCACCATCTTGATCACACCGGCCACGCCCGCGGCGGACTGACTGTGACCGATGTTCGACTTGATCGAGCCGAGCAGCAACGGCCGGTCGGCGGGGCGGTCCCGCCCGTACGTGGCCAGCAGGGCCTGCGCCTCGATCGGATCGCCGAGGACGGTGCCGGTGCCGTGCGCCTCGACGGCGTCCACGTCGGCCGTGGTCAGCCGGGCGTTCGCGAGGGCCTGCCGGATCACCCGCTGCTGGGCGGGGCCGTTGGGTGCGGTGAGACCGTTGGACGCGCCGTCCTGGTTGACGGCGCTGCCCCGGATCACGGCGAGGATCGGGTGTCCCTTGCGCTGCGCGTCCGACAGCCGCTCCACCAGCAGGATGCCGACGCCCTCGGACCAGCCCGTGCCGTCGGCGGCGGCGGCGAACGACTTGCAGCGGCCGTCGGGGGCGAGCCCCCGCTGCCGGGAGAAACCCACGAACGGGCCGGGGGTGGCCATGACGCACACGCCGCCGGCCAGGGCCAGGTCGAAGTCGCCCTGCCGCAGCGCCTGGCACGCCAGGTGCAGGGCGACCAGCGACGACGAGCAGGCGGTGTCGACGGTGACCGCGGGGCCTTCCAGGCCGAGGGCGTACGCGATCCGGCCGGAGACGACGCTGGTGGCCGTACCGGTCAGCAGGTAGCCCTCGTCGGCGCCCTCGGCCTCGCTCTGCGGGCCCATGCCGTAGCCGTTGGCGGCGGTGCCGACGAAGACGCCGACCTTCTGCCCCCGCATCGAGGCGGGCGCGATGCCGGCGTGCTCGAACGCCTCCCACGACGTCTCCAGCAGCAGCCGCTGCTGGGGGTCCATCGCCACGGCCTCGCGCGGCGAGATGCCGAAGAACTCGGCGTCGAAGTCGGCCGCGTCGTAGAGGAAGCCGCCCTCGCGGGTCGTGGAGCGGCCGGCGCGGTCGGCGTCCGGGTCGTACAGGTTGTCCAGGTCCCAGCCCCGGTCCGTCGGGAAGCCGCCGATCGCGTCGCCGCCGGCGGCCACCAGGTCCCAGAGCTGCTCGGGGCTGGCGACGCCGCCCGGGTAGCGGCAGGACATCGCGACGATCGCGATCGGCTCCCGGGCGGCGGCGGTCAGCTGCTGGTTGAGCTGGCGGAGGCGGCCCGTCTCCTTGAGCGACGCGCGAAGCGCCTCGACGACCTTGTCTGCGGACGTAGACATCATGAGCTCCGTACTGGGGACAACGGTCAGGAATCGGTTCCGTCAAGCGCCAGCCTGACGAGGGTGTCGGTGTCGAGGTCGTCGAGGTCCAGGGCCTCGTCGGTGGGCTCGGCCCCGGTACCGCCGTCGGCGTCGGCGAGGTTGAGCAGCAGGTCCAGCAGCCCCGCCTCGCGCAGGCGGGCCAGCGGTATCGCCGCGAGCGTCTGCCGGACGGCCGCCTCCGCCGGGTCGCCGTCGTCCGCCTGCGCCGCCTCGGGCAGCAGGCCGTCGAGCAGGTTCTCGGCGAGCACGGCCGGGGTCGGGTGGTCGAAGACGAGGGTCGCGGGCAGTGACAGGCCGGTGGCGCCGGTGAGTCGGTTGCGCAGCTCGACCGCCGTCAGCGAGTCGAATCCGAGTTCCTTGAACGCCCGCTGGGGCTTGACCCGGTCCGTGCCCGCGTGGCCGAGCACGGCCGAGGCGTGGGTACGGACCAGGTCGACCAGGTGCCGGACCCGCTCGGGGCGGGGCAGGGTGAGCAGGTGCTCCCGCAGGGCATCGGCAGCGCCGGGCTGCTGCTCCCCGGCGTGGGCGTGCAGCGCCTCCCGGGCCTCGGCGATGTCGTCGAGCAGCGGCCGGGGGCGGGCCGAGGCGTACGCCGGGGCGAAGACCGCCCAGTCGACGTCCGCCACGGTCAGCGCCGCCCTGGGCAGGCCGGCGGCGTACCGCATGGCGTGCACGGCGTCGGCCGGCGCCATGGCGGTCAGGCCGCGCCGCGCCAGCATCTGCTGGGCTTCGCCGGTGGCCATGCCGCCGTCGGCCCACGGTCCCCAGGCCACGGACGTCGCCGCCAGGCCCCGGCCGCGCCGCTGCTCCGCGAGCGCGTCGAGGAAGGCGTTGCCGGCGGCGTACGCGGACTGCCCGCCGCTGCCCCACACCCCGGCGATGGAGGAGAAGAGCACGAACGCGTCCAGCGGCCGGTCGCCGAGCAGGGCGTCCAGGTGCAGCGCGCCGGCCACCTTGCCGTCGAGCACGCCCGCGAACGCGGCCAGGTCGGTGTCGGCGATCAGCCCGGACTCGCCGGCGCCCGCCGCGTGGACCACGGCCGTCAGCGGCGCGGGATCCTCGTCGAGGCGGGCCAGCAGCTCCGCCACCTGGTCGCGATCGGCGACGTCGCAGGCCACGACCGACGCCCGTACGCCCTGGGCGGTGAGCTCCTCGCACAGCTCGGCCGCCCCGGGGGCGCGCTCGCCCCGGCGGCTGGTCAGCACGACGTGCTCCGCCCCGTCGGCCGCCGCCCAGCGGGCCACGTGCGCGCCCAGCGCGCCGGTGCCGCCGGTGACCAGCACGGTGCCGGACGGCCGCCACCGCTGCGCCGCGTCGGGAACGGTGGGTGCCGAGCGGACCAGGCGACGGACGAACACCCCGGAGGGGCGCACGGCCAGCTGGTCCTCGTCGCCGGCGCCGGTCACCACCCGCACCAGCCGGTCCCAGGCCGTCGCGTCGACCTGCTCGGGCAGGTCCACCAGCCCGCCCCACAGGTGGGGGTGTTCCAGGCCCGCCACGAGCCCCAGGCCCCAGAGCCCGCTCAGGGCGACGGCGTGCACGGTGTCTCCGTCACCGGTGCTGACCGCGCCCCGGGTCAGGCACCAGAGCCGGGTCGTCGCCCCGGTGTCGTGCAGCGCCTGGAGCAGCAGCAGCGTGGCGGCCGCCCCGACCGGCACGGCCGGGTGGGCGGGGTGCGGCTGGTCGCGGAGGCCGAGCAGGGAGAGCACGCCGGCGACAGGGCCGTCGGCCAGCGCGTCGCCCAGCCGTCGGGCGAGGCCCACCCGGTCGGTGCCGACCGGGTCGACGGTGAGCCGGACCACGTCGGCGCCGACCTCGGCGAGGGCCTTGGTCACCGCCTCCGCCCGGGTGCCGTCCGCCAGGTCGTCCTGCGCCGTCACGAGCAGCCACACGCCGGGCCGCGCCGGTTCGGCGGTGATGTCGGTGCGCTTCCATCCGACCCGGTACGACCACGCGTCCAGGACGGCCCGCTGCGTACGCGCCCGGTGCCAATTCGACAGGACCGGCAGGGCCGGGGTGAGGGCGTCCAGGGCGGTGCCGTCGTCGCCGAACTGCGCGGCGAGGGCGTTCAGGTCGCCGCGTTCGACGGCGTTCCAGAAGTCGGCGTCGCCGCCGTGGGTCGCCGTCTGTCGCGGCCGGCTCGCCGGCTCGGGCCAGTACCGCTCGCGGTGGAAGGCGTACGTGGGCAGGTCGACCCGGGCGGCACCGGTGTCGGTGAACCACTGCGTCCATGACACCGGGACGCCGTGGACGTGCAGCTCGGCCAGGGCGTGCAGCAACGCCTGCGTCTCGGACCGGTCCCGGCGCTGCACGGCCACCGCGAGCGCGTCCTCGGCGAGCACGTCGGCGTTCATCGCGGTCAGCACACTCTGCGGGCCGACCTCCAGGAACGTGTCCACACCCGTCTCACGCAACGCGGTCACCCCGTCGGCGTAGCGCACAGCCTCCCGCACATGCCGCACCCAGTACTCCGGGCTGCGGATCTCCTGCGGATCAGCCAGCGCACCGGTCACATTCGACACCACCGGCAACAACGGCGCCGCGAAAGCCAGCCCCTCCAGCACCGCCCGGAACTCCGCCAGCATCGGCTCCATCAACGGACTGTGGAACGCATGACTCACCGACAACCGGCGCGTCAGCACACCCCGCCCACGCCAGACCCGCTCCACCTCATCCAACGCCTCCACCGCACCCGACACCACCACAGCAGCCGGACCGTTGACCGCCGCAACACCGACGTCCGCCAACCCCGCGATCGACTCCTCCACCGCCGCCTCGTCCGCCGCCACCGCCAACATCCCGCCACCCGCCGGCAACGCCTGCATCAACCGACCCCGCGCCGCCACAAGCTCACACGCATCCGCGAGCGACAACACCCCCGCCACATACGCCGCCGTCACCTCACCGATCGAGTGACCGGCCACCACGTCGGGAACGATCCCGAACGACTCCACCAGACGGAACAACGCCACCTCGACCGCGAACAGACCGGCCTGCGTGAACACGGTCTGGTCCAGCAACTCCGCCTCGGCCGTGCCCGACGACGCGAACAGCACCTCCCGCAGCGGGCGCGGCAGCAGCGGGTCGAGGTGTCCGCACACCTCATCCAACGCCGCCGCGAACACCGGGAACCCGCCATACAACTCCCGGCCCATACCCACACGCTGCGCACCCTGACCGGAGAACAACAGCGCAAGCTGACCACGCTGACCGGCGGCGCCGGACACGACAGCTCCCGACGGCTCGCCGGCCGCCACGGCCGCGAGACCCGCCAACAGCTCGTCCCGGCTCGCGCCGGACACAACCGCCCGGTGCTCCAGCACAGACCGCGACGCCACCGACGACCACGCCACATCCACCACACGCGGAGCCTCGCCGGCCGCCAGCCACCCCGCCCACCGACCCGCCTGCGCCGACAGCCCGGCCACGTCGCGGGCCGACAACAGCACCGGCACGACCGCCGGCACCTCGCGTGCGACGACCTCACCCTCGATCGTCCCGGCCGGCGGCTGCTCGATGATCACATGCGCGTTCGTGCCGGAGATCCCGAACGACGACACCGCCGCCCGACGCGGCCGGTCCACCCGCGGCCACGGAGTGGGCTCGGTCGCGAGGGCCACCGCCCCCGCCGACCAGTCGATGTGCGGGGACGGCTCGTCCACGTGCAGGGTCGGCGGGACGAGGCCGTGCCGCATCGCCATGACCATCTTGATCACACCGGCCACACCCGCAGCCGCCTGTGCGTGCCCGATGTTCGACTTCACCGAGCCGAGCCACAACGGCTCCCGCCCCTGCCGGTCCTGCCCGTACGTGGCCAGGACGGCCTGCGCCTCGATCGGGTCACCCAGCGTCGTGCCCGTGCCGTGCGCCTCGACCACGTCCACGTCGGACGGCGACAGCCGCGCCGACGCCAGCGCCTGCCGGATCACCCGCTGCTGCGACGGACCGTTCGGCGCCGTCAGACCGTTCGACGCGCCGTCCTGGTTCACGGCGCTGCCGCGTACGACCGCCAGGATCCGCCGTCCCTCACGCTGGGCGTCGGAGAGCCGCTGCACCAGCAGCACGCCCACACCCTCGGACCAGCCCGTGCCGTCGGCCGACGCGGCGAACGACCGGCACCGGCCGTCGGCCGACAGGCCACGCTGCCGGGAGAACTCCACGAAGGTGCCGGGCGTGGCCATCACCGTCACGCCGCCGGCCAGCGCCAGGTCGCACTCGCCGCTACGCAGCGCCTGCACCGCGAGGTGCAACGCCACCAGGCTGGACGAGCAGGCCGTGTCCACGGTCACCGCCGGGCCTTCGAGCCCGAAGGTGTACGCCACCCGGCCCGACAGCACGCTGCCCGAGTTGCCGGTGCCGATGTAGCCCTCGACCTCGGGCGTCTCCATCAGGCGCGTCGAGTAGTCGTGGTAGATGACGCCCGCGAAGACACCGGTCCGGCTGCCCCGCAGGCCCGACGGGTCCAGGCCCGCCGACTCGAACGTCTCCCAGGACGCCTCCAGCAGCAGCCGGTGCTGCGGGTCCATGGCGAGGGCCTCGCGCGGCGAGATGCCGAAGAAGCCGGGGTCGAACTCCGCCGCGCCGTACAGGAAGCCGCCGTGGCGGGTGTACGAGGTGCCGGCGTGGTCGGGGTCCGGGTCGTACAGGGACTCCAGGTCCCAGCCCCGGTCGGCCGGGAACTCCCCGATGCCCTCCCCACCGGTGCTGACCAGCCTCCACAGCTCGTCGGGAGACTCCACCCCGCCGGGGTAGCGGCAGGCCATGCCGACGATCGCGATCGCCTCGTCGGCGTCGCCGGCCGTCGACTCGTCGGCCTCGACGGCACCGGGCCGGGTGCCGGCGAGTTCCGCGTACACATGGGCCGCCAGGACCTGCGGGGACGGGTAGTCGAACACCAGGGTCGAGGTGAGGCGCAGGCCGGTCGCGCCGTTCACCCGGTTACGCAGCTCGACGGCGGTCAGCGAGTCGAAGCCCAGGTCCTTGAACGCCCGGTCCGCCGGCACCGCCTCGGCGCCGCCGTGCCCGAGGACCTGCGCGACCAGGCCCCGGATCAGCTCGTCGACCTGTGCGAGGCCCTCCTCGGCGCTGAGCCCGGTGAGGCGCTCGGCCCAGCCGCCGGGGGCGCCCTGGCCGGCGCGGCGGCGGGTCGTCGCCACGTCGACCAGGTTACGCAGCATCGGCGGTACGACCGCGCCGGCGGCTGCCGCCCGCAGCGCGGGTACGTCGATCGCGGCCGGCACCAGCACCGCCCGCTCCGCCCCCACGGCGGCGTCGAAGAGTTCCAGGCCGGTGCGGGCGTTCATCGGCCGCAGGCCGGCGCGTGCCGTACGGGCCCGGTCGTTGCCGCCGATCGACGCGGCCATGCCTGCCGTGTCCCACATCCCCCACGCCAGACTCACCGCCGGCAACCCGAGCTGCCGCCGATACACCGCCAACCCGTCCAGGAACGCGTTACCCGCCGCATACCCCGACTGACCCGGCGAACCCAGCACACCCGCAACCGACGAGAACACCACGAACAGATCCAGCGCGAGCGACGCCGTCGCCTCATGCAGGAACCAACCCGCCGACGCCTTCGGCGCCAGCACCGCACGAAGCCGCTCGGCGGTCAGCCCCTCCACCACACCGTCATCCAACACACCAGCGGTGTGCACCACACCCGCCAGCCGACCCTCGGCGGCCACCTCGGCCACCAGCGCGCCGACCTGGTCCCGGTCGGTCACGTCACAGGCGGCAATCCGCACCGACGCACCCAACGCCGACAACCGCTCCGACAACTCACCCGCACCGGCGGCCTCCGCACCACGCCGCGACACCAACACCAGCGACCGCACGCCATGCGCCGACACCAGGTGCTCCGCGACCAACGCCCCGAGCGCACCCGTACCACCGGTCACCAGCACCGCACCGTCACCCACGACCGGCGTCTCCACCGACGCCGCAGCGACCGCGCGCACCAGACGCGGCACGAACACCGCGCCCGAGCGGACGGCCAACTGGCCGCCGGCCGGGTCCGCGGCGAAGCGGGCCAGGACGCCCAGCGTGCCGGGGTCGATCGCGTCGTCGACGTCGGACAGGACGATGCGGCCCGGGTGCTCGGACTGCGCGGAGCGCAGCAGGCCCCACACCGCCGCCGCGGCCAGGTCGGTCACCCGGTCCCCGTCGCGGACGGCCAGCGCGCCCCGGGTCACCACCACGAGCTTCGAGTCGGCCAGCGCGTCGACGGCCAGCCACGCCTGCACCAGGCCCAGCACGTCGGCGGTGACCGTGCGGACGGTCCGCGCCGGGTCGCCGTCGTCGGCGGGCGACGCGGCCGGCGTGAAGAGCAGCAGGCGCGGCGGGGCGATGCCGGCGTCGATGGCGGCGCGCAGCTGCCGGATCGTCTCGGCGGAGGGGCCGCCGGGGACGCCCGGCAGGGCCGGCCCGCCCAGCACCGCCCAGCCCGACGCGTCGTCGACCGGGTCGGCCTCCTCGGCCTGCCAGGCCACCTCGAACAGGGAACGCGACGCCGCGCTCGGGGCGGCCACGCCGGTCAGCTCCCGCAGGACGAGGGAGTCCACCGACACCACCGGCGCGCCCGCCTCGTCGCTGGCGGTCAGCCGCACCGCGGAGCCGTTGCGGGTCAACCGCACCCGCAGCAGCCTCGCGCCGGAGGCGTGCACCTGCACGCCCTCGAAGGCGAACGGTACGCGCGGCCCGCCCGACTCCTCGGTGCCGGGCAGCAGCCCGATCGGGTGCAGGGCGGCGTCCAGCAACGCCGGGTGCACGCCGAAGCGCGCCGCCTCGGTCGCCGCGTCGTCCGGCAGGACCACCTCGGCGAAGACGTCGTCCTCGCCGGTCCACACCCGGCGCAGCCCCTGGAACGCCGGCCCGTACGACAGGCCGTGTTCGAGCAGCGCCGGATACCAGCCGGTCAGGTCCACCTCGGTGGCGCCGGCGGGCGGCCAGGCGGCCGGCTGCGGTTCGTCGGCCGTGGCCGGTTCCAGCACGCCCTCCGCGTGCCGGGTCCAGCCCGCCTCGGGATCGTCGTCGGGGCGGGAGTAGACGGCGACGGGACGCTGCGGCGACTCCGACGTGGACACCCGCACCTGGATCCGTACGGCGCCGGACTCGGGGAGCACCAGCGGCACGAGCACCGTCAGGTCCCGCAGCCGCGGCAGGTCCGCCTCGTCGCCGGCGCGGACGGCCAGCTCCACGAGGGCCGTGCCCGGGACCAGCGTCACACCGGAGACGACGTGGTCGGCCAGCCAGGGGTGGGTGGTCGGGGAGATCCGGCCGGTCAGCACGATCTCGTCGTCGCCGGCCAGGTCCACGGCAGCGCCGAGCAGCCCGTGCTCGGCCACGCCGAGGCCGGCGCCGCTGACGTCGCCGGCGCGCAGCCGGCCCACGGCCGGCCAGAAGCGCTGCCGCTGGAACGGGTACGTCGGCAGGTCGACGGGGCGGGTTCCGGCCGGCAGGAGCGCGGTCCAGGTGACCGGCGTGCCGTGCGCGTACAGCTCCGCAAGCGCATGGACCAGCGACGCCGGCTCGGGTCGGCCGGGGCGCAGGGTCGCCACGACCGTCGCCGCGTCGTCGTCCGGCAGGCAGGCGCCCACCATGCCGGCGAGCACCGCGTCGGGGCCCAGTTCGAGGAACGTACGGACGTTGCGCTCGCGCAGGCTCGCGACCCCGTCGGCGAACCGGACGGTCTGCCGTAGGTGGCGGACCCAGTAGTCGGGGGTGCCGATCTCGTCGGGGTCCGCGATCCGGCCGGTCAGGTTCGACACGATCGGCAGGACGGGCCAGTGGAACGTCAGCCCGTCGAGCACCTGCCGGAACTCGGCCAGCATCGGCTCCATGAGCGGGCTGTGGAACGCGTGGCTGACGGTCAGCCGGCGCGTACGCACACCCCGGTCCGTCCAGGCCCGCTGCACCTCGTCGAGGGCCTCGGCGGCGCCGGAGACCACCACGGCGGTGGGGCCGTTGACGGCGGCGACGCCGACCCGGTCGGCGAACGGGACGATCGACTCGGCCACCGCGTCCTCGTCGGCTGCCACGGCGAGCATGCCACCACCGGCCGGCAGGGCCTGCATCAGCCGACCCCGCGCCGCGACCAGCGCGCACGCGTCGGCCAGGGAGAACACGCCCGCCACATGCGCCGCCGCGATCTCACCGATGGAGTGCCCGGCCACCAGGTCCGGCACGACACCCAACGACTCGACCAACCGGAACAACGCCACCTCGACCGCGAACAGCCCCGCCTGGGTGAACACCGTCTGGTCCAGCAGCCCCGCCTCAGGCGTACCCGCCGCAGCGAACAACACCTCCCGCAGCGCACGCGGCAGCAGCGGATCCAGGTGAGCACACACCTCGTCCAGGGCCGCGGCGAACACCGGGAACGCCCCGTACAGCTCACGACCCATACCGGCGCGCTGCGCGCCCTGACCGGAGAAGAGGACGGCGGTGCGGCCGCTGCGGGCGATTCCCCGCACGACGGCGGCCGAGGGCTCGCCGTCGGCCAGCGCGCCGAGGGCGGTGAGCAGTCCGGCGCGGTCGCCGGGCAGCAGCACGGCGCGGTGCTCGAAGGCGCTGCGGGCGGTGGCGAGCGCCCGGCCGACGTCGGCGACGGTCAGGTCCGGCTCGCCGTCGACGAGGGTCCGCAGCCGGCGCGCCTGCTCGTGCAGGGCGGCGGCGTCGCGGGCCGACAGGACGCAGGCGACGAGGTCGCCCGGGACGCCCGTGGCGGGTGCGGCCTGCGCCGGGGCGGGCTCGGGGGCCTGCTCGACGATGGTGTGGGCGTTGGTGCCGCTGATGCCGAACGACGACACCGCCGCGCGGCGGGGCCGGTCGACGGCCGGCCACGGCCGCGCCTCGGTGAGAAGGGCGACCGACCCGGCCGTCCAGTCGATGTGCGGGGACGGCTTCTCGGCGTGCAGGGTCGGCGGCAGGATGCCGTGCCGCATGGCCAGCACCATCTTGATCACACCGGCGACACCGGCCGCCGCCTGGGCGTGGCCGATGTTCGACTTGACCGACCCCAGCCACAGTGGATGGTCCTGCGGTCGGCCCTGCCCGTACGTGGCCAGCAGCGCCTGCGCCTCGATCGGGTCTCCGAGGGCGGTGCCGGTGCCGTGCGCCTCGACGGCGTCGACGTCGGTGGTGGCGAGCCGGGCGTTGGCGAGCGCCTGCCGGATCACCCGCTGCTGGGCGGGGCCGTTCGGCGCGGTCAGGCCGCTGCTGGCGCCGTCCTGGTTGACGGCGCTGCCCCGGACGACGGCGAGCACCCGGTGGCCGTTGCGCTGCGCGTCGGAGAGGCGCTCCAGCAGGAGCATGCCGACGCCCTCGGCGAAGCCGGTGCCGTCGGCGCCTGCGCCGAACGCCTTGCACCGCCCGTCGGGCGACAGGCCGCGCTGCCGGGAGAACTCGGTGAGCATGCCGGGGGTGGACATGACGCTCACCCCGCCGGCGAGGGCGAGGCGGCACTCGTCCTGCCGCAGCGCCTGGGTGGCCAGGTGCAGCGCCACCAGCGACGACGAGCAGGCGGTGTCGACGGTGACGGCGGGGCCCTCCAGGCCGAACAGGTACGAGATACGGCCGGAGGCGACGCTGCCGGCGCTGCCGTTGCCGACGTGGCCGTCCAGGTCGTCGGTGCCGCCCGCGGCCTGGGAGGCGTAGTCGTGGTAGATGAGCCCGACGTAGACGCCGGTGCTGCTGCCCCGTGCCGAGTGGGGGTCGATCCCGGCCCGCTCGAATGCCTCCCAGGAGGTCTCCAGCAGCAGCCGCTGCTGCGGGTCCATCGCCAGGGCCTCGCGGGGGGAGATCCCGAAGAAGGCGGCGTCGAACTGGGCGGCGTCGTGGAGGAAGCCGCCCTGCCGCGGTACGGCGTCCGGGTCCTGGCCGCCGGCGCGCAGGTCGTCGAGGTTCCAGCCCCGGTCGGTGGGGAAGGGCGAGATGACGTCGGTGCCGGCGGTGACCACGTCCCACAGCTGCTCGGGGGTCTGCACGTCGCCGGGGAACCGGCAGGCCATGCCGATGATGGCGATCGGTTCGTCGAGGGCGGCGGCGGTGCCGGCCGCCACGGGCCGGTCCACGGTCGCCGCGCCGCCGAGCTCCCGGTCCAGGAACTCGGCGAGCACCACGGGGGTCGGGTAGTCGAACGCCACGGTCGCGGGCAGCCGCAGGCCGGTGGCGGCGGAGAGCCGGTTGCGCAGTTCCACCGAGGTGAGCGAGTCGAAGCCCAGTTCCTTGAAGGCGCGCTGGGCGTCGACGGTCTCGGCCGAGCGGTGCCCGAGCACTGCCGCCACGCTGGTGGCCACCAGGTCGAGCAGGTGGGAGCGCCGCTCCGCCGGGCCGAGCGTCGCCAGCCGGTCCCGTACGGAGGCGGTGTCCGCGAGGCCGCGCCCCACCGCGCGCCGGGCCGGTCCGCCCGCGCGGACGAGGTCCCGCAGCAGGCTGGGCACGTTCTGGCCGGTCGGCCGCGACGCCGGCGGCAGGTTCATGAGGACGAGGTGCGCCGCGTCGCGCTGTCGCGCCAGCTCGTACAGCGCCACGCCCTGCCGGTCGGTCAGCGGGGCGCTGGTGGCGCGGATCGCCTTGCGGTGCTCGCTGCCGCCCAGGTGGGCGGTCATGGCGCTGCTGGTGGCCCACAGCCCCCACGCGATGCTGGTGGCGGGCAGCCCCTGCTCGCGCCGGTGCTCGGCGAGGGCGTCGAGGAACGCGTTCGCCGCCGCGTAGTTGCCCTGCCCCGGCGAGCCGAGGGTGGCCGCCACCGACGAGAACAGCACGAACGCCGACAGGTCCAGGTGCGCGGTGGCCTCGTGCAACACCCAACCCGCGTCCACCTTCGGCGCCAGCACCGTACGCAGAGCGGACTCGTCCAGCGAACCGATGGTCGCGTCCGCGATCACCCCGGCGGTGTGCACCACAGCCGTCAGCGGGTGCGCCGGGTCCACCAGTTCCAGCAGCCGGGTCACCTGCGCGGGGTCGGTCACGTCGGCGGTGCCGGCGGTGACCCGGGCGCCCGCGCGGGTCAGCTCGTCGACCAGCTCCCGGTAGTGCTCGGGGCCACGGCGGGAGGCCAGCAGCAGGTGCCGGGCCTGGCCGGTGGCGACGAGGTGCCGGGCGAACACGCCGGCGAGGGCGCCCCCGGCGCCGGTGACGAGCACGGTGCCGTCCGGGTCGGCGGGGGCGGGCACCCGCAG
This sequence comes from Micromonospora sp. RV43, assembly GCF_001029515.1. NCBI lineage: Bacteria > Bacillati > Actinomycetota > Actinomycetes > Micromonosporales > Micromonosporaceae > Micromonospora > Micromonospora sp. RV43. Next base: position 24,802 of record NZ_LEKG01000058.1, read on the forward strand.
GACGACCTTGCCGATGTGGCGGGCCTGACTCATGTGGCGCAGTGCCTGCCGGGCCTGGCGTACGTCCCACGCCCGCAGGGGCAGCGGGCGCAGCGCGCCCCGCGCGAACAGGTCGAGCAGTTCGGTGAGCATCTCCCCGATGCGCCGGTGCCCGGCCTCGTTGAGGTCGAACGCGCGGTAGACCACGCCCGGGTGCCCGGCGGCGACCGTTTCGGGGTCGCGTACGTCGGCCTTGCCCATCTCCACGAACCGGCCGCCGCGCGGCAGCAGCCGCAGCGACGCGTCCACGAAGCCACCGGCGAGGGCGTCGAGCACCACGTCCATCCCGGCGCCGCCGGTGGCCGCGCCGAAGGTCTGCTCGAACTCGACGGTCCGCGACGACGCGATCCGCTCCTCGGCCACCCCGAGTTCCCGCAGCACGCCCCACTTACCGGGGCTGGCGGTGGCGTACACCGTCGCGCCCCAGTGCCGGGCGAGCTGGATCGCGGCCATGCCGACGCCGCCCGCGCCGTTGTGGATCAGCACCGACTCACCGGCCCGCAGGTCGGCCAGGTCCCGCAGCGCGTAGTACGCGGTCAGGAACACCACCGGCACGGAGGCGGCCTGCGCGAAGGACCAACCGGCGGGGATCCTCGCCACGAGGTCGCGGGTGGCGATCACCTCGGGGGCGAAGGCCGGCTCGAACATGCCGAGCACGCGGTCGCCGGGGACCAGGTCGGTCACGCCCGGGCCGACCTCGACCACGACGCCCGCGCCCTCGCTGCCCAGCACGGCCGCCGGATCCGGGTACATGCCCAGCCCGATCAGCACGTCACGGAAGTTCACGCCGGCCGCGCGCACCGCGATGCGCACCTGACCCGCGTCCAGGGCGACGGAGGTGGCGGGCACCATGCCGACACCGTCGAGGGTTCCGGGGCTGACCGCCCCGACCCGCCACAGTCCGTCCGGCGGGACGAGTTCGTCGGCGGCCTGGCCGGCGGGCCGGCCCAGGCGGGGCGTGCGCACCTCGTCGCCGCGTACGGCCACCTGGCCGCCGGTCGGCGAGGGGTTCTCGGCGACGGCGGCGAGCACGGCGAGGGTGGCCGGGGTGAGGTCCCCGTCGACGTCGGCGAGGACGATCCGCCCCGGGTGCTCGGACTGCGCCGAGCGCAGCAGACCCCAGACCGCCGCGCCGGGCAGGTCCCGCACCGCGTCCGCCGGGGTGGCGGCCACCGCCGCGCGGGTCAGCACCACGAGCGTGGTGTCGGCCAGCGCCTCGCTGTCCAGCCAGCGGTGCAGCACGGCCAGGACACGGGCGGTGGCCGTACGGACTTCGTCGGGCAGGTCGCCCTCCGGGGTGCCGGCGGGCACGGGGACCACGAGCGCGCGGGGCGCCTCGACCGTGCCGGCCGCGACCGCCGCGGTCAGCTCGTCGACGGTCGGGAACACCGGCGTGGCGAGGCCCGCCGGGGCGGGTCCGTCGCCGAGCAGCACCCAGCCGGTGACGTCCCGCGCCGGGGTGACCACCTCGACCGGCCACGTCACCTCGAACAGCGACCGCTGCGCGGCCTCCGCGCCGGTGGCGTCGGTCATCTCCCGCATGGCGAGCGACTCGACTGACACCACGGGCGCGCCGGACTCGTCGCCGGCCACCAGCCGCACGCGCGAGCCCGCCCGGGTCAGCCGTACCCGCAGCGTCCTGGCGCCGGAGGCGTGCACCTGCACGCCCTCGAACGCGAACGGCACGCGCGGTCCGCCGGAGCGCTCGGCCGTCAGCAGCCCGACGGGGTGCAGGGCGGCGTCCAGCAGCGCCGGGTGCACGGCGAAGCCGGCGGCGTCGTCGGCCGCCTCGTCCGGCAGGGCGACCTCGGCGTACGCCTCGTCGCCGGCGGTCCACAGCCGCCGCAGGCCCCGGAACGCCGGCCCGTAGGCCAGGCCGCGCTCCGCGAGCGCCGGATACCAGCCGGCGAGGTCGACCTCGGTGCCCCCGGCCGGCGGCCAGGAGCCCAGCGTCGGCTCGTCGGTGGCCTGCTCCAGCAGACCGTCGGCGTGCCGCGTCCAGGAGTCCCCGGGGTCGCCGTCGGGCTGCGAGTGCACCGCCACGCTCCGGGTTCCGGAGCCGTCGGCCGCGCCGACGCGCACCTGCACGCGGACCGCACCCGGGTTCGGCAGCACCAGCGGCGCGGCGACGGTCAGCTCCCGCACCCGGGAGGTGCCGACCTCGTCGCCGGCGCGCACCGCGAGCTCGACCAGGGCCGTGCCCGGCAGCACCACGGCGCCGCCGACCACGTGGTCGGCCAGCCACGGGTGCGTGGACGCCGACAGCCGGCCGGTCAGCACGACCTCGTCGTCGCCGGCGAGGCGCACCGCCGCGCCGAGCAGCCCGTGCCCGGCCGCGCCCAGCCCCGCGCCCGACACGTCGCCGGTGGCGGAGCGGTCCAGCGCCGGCCAGAACCGGTCCCGCTGGAAGGCGTACGTGGGCAGGTCGACAGGGGTGGCGCCGGAGCCGGCGAAGACGCGCGACCAGTCGACGGGCACACCGGCGACGTGCAGCTCGCCGAGGTTGGCCAGCAGCTGCCGCGGCCCGTGCTCGTCGCGGCGCAGCGAGCCCACCACCACGCCGCCGCCGGCCGCCCGGTCGAGCGCGTCCTGCACCGCGATCTTGAGTACGGGGTGCGGGCTGACCTCGACGAAGGTCCGGAAGCCCTGCTCGATCAGCTGGTCCACGACCGGCGCCAGCCGGACCGTTTCCCGCAGGTTGCGGTACCAGTAGTCGGCGTCGAGCCCGGCGGTGTCGATCGGCTCGCCCGTGACGGTGGAGTGGAAGGCCACGGTGCTGGTGCGGGGGTCCACAGTGCCGAACCCGGCGGTCACCTCGTCGCGGATCGGGTCGACGTGGCCGCTGTGCGCCGCGAAGTCGACGGCGACCTGGCGGGCGCGGACGTCGCGCTCGGCGCAGTGCGCGAGCAGCTCGGCGACCGACGCCGAGTCGCCCGCGACCACGGTCACGGCGACGCCGTTGAGGGCGGCGACGGAGAGGCTGCCCCGCCACGGCGCGATGAGCCGCTCGGTGTCGGCGGCCGGGAGCGGGACGGAGACCATGCCGCCGCGACCCGCGATCGCCAGCAGGCCGCGGCTGCGCGCCACGACGAGCCGCGCGGCTTCGGCGAGGGTCAACGCGCCGGCGACGCAGGCCGCGGCGAGTTCCCCCTGCGAGTGCCCGACGACGGCGGCCGGTTCCACGCCGCACGAGCGCCAGAGCTGCGCGAGGGACACCATGACGGAGAAGAGCGCGGGCTGGACCACGTCCACCCGGTCCAGGGGTGGCGCGCCGGGCGCCTGCCGCAGCACGTCCTCCAGGGACCAGTCGACCAGGCGGGACAGTTCCTCGGCGCACTCGCCCATCCGCTGCCGGAAGACCGGCGAGGTCTCCATCAGGTCCAGCGCCATCGAAGTCCACTGGGAGCCCTGGCCGGGGAAGACGAAGACGACCTTCGACGCGGCGTCCGCGCCCGCCGGGGAGCTGTCGCCGTCGGCGAGGGCGGCCAGGCGGGCGAGCGCGTCGTCCCGGTCGGCGGCCACGACGACCGCCCGGTACGGGTGGTGCGCCCGCTGGGTGGCCAGGGAGAAGCCGAGGTCGCGCGGGTCGAGGCCGGCGTCGCCGGCGAGCCGTTCGCCGAGGCGGGCGGCCTGCGCCCGGAGCGCGCGGGGGCTTCTGCCGGAGACCGGCAGGGGTACGGCGGCGGGCCCGACCAGGCCGGGAACGTGCCCCGCCGGTGCGGGCGTCGCCGGGGCCGGCTCGTCGGGCGCCTGCTCGATGATGGTGTGCGCGTTGGTGCCGCTGATGCCGAACGACGACACGGCGGCCCGGCGCGGCCGGTCGACGGCGGGCCACGGCCGGGCCTCGGTGAGCAGGGCGACGGCCCCGGCGCTCCAGTCGACGTGGGGCGAGGGCTGGTTCACGTGCAGGCTCGGCGGCAGCACGCCGTGCCGAATCGCCAGCACCATCTTGATCACGCCGGCCACCCCGGCCGCCGCCTGGGAGTGGCCGATGTTCGACTTGATCGAGCCGAGCCAGAGCGGCTCGCCGTCGGCGCGGTCCTGCCCGTAGGTGGCCAGCACCGCCTGCGCCTCGATCGGGTCGCCGAGGACGGTGCCGGTGCCGTGCGCCTCGACGGCGTCCACGTCGGCCGGGTCGAGCCGCGCGTTCTCCAGGGCCTGGCGGATGACCCGCTGCTGGGACGGGCCGTTCGGGGCGGTCAGCCCGTTGGACGCGCCGTCGGAGTTGACCGCGGAGCCGCGCAGCACCGCGAGCACCCGGTGGCCGTTGCGCCGGGCGTCGGAGAGGCGCTCCACGAGCAGCATGCCGACGCCCTCGGCCCAGCCGGTGCCGTCCGCGCCGGCGGCGAACGCCTTGCACCGCCCGTCGGGGGACAGCCCGCCCTGCCGGGAGAACTCGGAGAACATGCCGGGCTGCGCCATGAGTGCCACCCCGCCGGCCAGGGCCATGTCGCACTCGCCGCCGCGCAGCGCCTGGGCGGCGAGATGCAGCGCCACCAGGGACGAGGAGCAGGCGGTGTCGACGGTGACCGCCGGGCCTTCGAGGCCGAACATGTAGGCGACCCGTCCGGAGGCGACGCTGCCCGCCGTGCCGGTCAGCAGGTGCCCCTCGAGGCCGTCCAGGTCGTCACGTCCGCTGGTGGCGTAGCCGGAGGAGGCGGCGCCGACGAAGACACCGGTGGCGGTGCCGCTGAGGGCGGCGGGGTCGATGCGGGCGTACTCGAAGCTCTCCCAGGCGGTCTCCAGCAGCAGCCGCTGCTGCGGGTCCATGGCGAGGGCCTCGCGGGGGCTGATGTTGAAGAAGCCGGCGTCGAAGTCGGCCGCGTCGTAGAGGAAGCCGCCCTGGTGGGTGACGGTGCCGCCGGCCTGGTCGCCGTCCGTGCCGTACAGCCGGTCGAGGTCCCAGCCGCGGTCGGCCGGGAAGTCGCCGACGGCGTCGGCCCCGGAGGTGACGAGCTGCCACAGCTGCTCGGGGGTGGCGACGCCGCCGGGGTAGCGGCAGGCCATGCCGATGATGGCGATCGGCTCGTCGGCGTCGGCGGTGACGACCGTACGGACGGTGGTGCCGTTGCCCGTGGCCGGGCCGAGCTGCGCGAACAGGTGCTCGGCCAGCCGGGCCGGGGTGGGGTGGTCGAAGGCCAGCGTGGCGGTCAGCCGCAGCCCGGTGGCCGCACCGAGGCGGTTGCGTAGTTCCACCGAGGTCAGCGAGTCGAAGCCCAGGTCCTTGAAGGCCCGGGCGGCGGGAACCGACTGCGCCGAGGCGTGCCCCAGCACCGTGGCGGCCTGGCCGCAGACCAGGTCGACGAGCGTCTGGCGGGCATCGGCCTCGGAGAGGCCGGCGAGCCGGTCGCGCCACGACGCGCCGGCGGTCGGCCGGTCGCCGGCGGTACGGCGTCGGCCGCCGCCGCGCAGCAGGTGCCGCATCAGCGGCGGCACACCGCTGGCCTCGCCGGTGACGTGGAGTCGGGCCGCGACGACGACCGGTCGGGCGGCCGGCAGGGCGGCGTCGAAGAGTTCGGCGCCCTCGGCCGGGGAGAGCCGGCTCATCCCGACGCGCCGCAGCCGCTGCTGGTCGTCGCCGTCGAGGTGGGCGGTCATCGTGCTGTCGGTGGCCCACATGCCCCAGGCGATGCTGGTGGCGGGCAGCCCCTGCTCGCGCCGGTACTCGGCGAGGGCGTCGAGGAACGCGTTCGCCGCCGCGTAGTTGCCCTGCCCCGGCGAGCCGAGGGTGGCCGCCACCGACGAGAACAGCACGAACGCCGACAGGTCCAGATGCGCGGTGGCCTCGTGCAACACCCAACCCGCGTCCACCTTCGGCGCCAGCACCGTACGCAGAGCGGACTCGTCCAGCGAACCGATGGTCGCGTCCGCGATCACCCCGGCGGTGTGCACCACAGCCGTCAGCGGGTGCGCCGGGTCGATCCCGGCGACCAGCTCGGTGACCTGGGCGGGGTCGCTGACGTCGACGGCCACGGCGGTGACGTCGGCGCCCGCGTCGGTCAGTTCCCGGAGCAGGGTGGCGTACGCGTCGTCCCGGCCGGGTGCGCGGCGGGAGGCCAGCAGCAGGTGCCGGGCCTGGCCGGTGGCGACGAGGTGCCGCGCGAGCACGCCCGCGAGAGCGCCCCCGGCGCCGGTGACCAGCACGGTGCCCTCGGGGTCCACGGGCGCGGGGATGCGCAGCACCACCTTGCCGACGTGGCGGGCCTGGCTGACGTGCCGCAGCGCCTGCCGGGCCTGACGCACGTCCCACGCCCGTACGGGCAGCGGGCGCAGCGCGCCCCGCGCGAACAGGTCGAGCAGCTCGGTGAGCATCTCCCCGATACGGGTGCTGCCCGCCTCATTGAGGTCGAACGCGCGGTAGACCACGCCCGGGTGCCCGGCGGCGACCGCCTCCGGGTCGCGTACGTCGGCCTTGCCCATCTCCACGAACCGGCCGCCGCGCGGCAGCAGCCGCAGCGACGCGTCCACGAACTCACCGGCCAACGCGTCGAGCACCACGTCGACGCCGGTGCCGCCGGTGGCCGCGCCGAAGGTCTGCTCGAACTCGGTGGTCCGCGACGACGCGATCCGCTCCTCGGCCACCCCGAGTTCCCGCAGCACGCCCCACTTCCCGGGGCTCGCCGTCGCGTGGACGGTGGCGCCGAGGTGGTGGGCGAGCTGGATCGCGGCCATGCCGACGCCGCCCGCGCCGTTGTGGATCAGCACCGACTCACCGGCCCGCAGCCCGGCGAGGTCCTGCAGCGCGTAGTACGCGGTCAGGAAGACCAGCGGGACCGACGCGGCCTGGGTGAAGGACCAGTCGGCGGGCATCCTGGCGATCCGCTGCCGGTGTGCCACCGCCTGCGGGCTGAAGCCGAGTTCGAACATGCCGAGCACGCGGTCGCCGGGAGCCAGGTCGGTCACGCCCGGGCCGACCCCGACCACGACGCCCGCGCCCTCGCTGCCCAGCACGGCCGCCGGATCCGGGTACATGCCCAGCCCGATCAGCACGTCACGGAAGTTCACGCCGGCCGCGCGCACCGCGATGCGCACCTGGTCCTCGCTCAGCTCGGCGGGCGTGGCCGGCACCGGCGCGATCCCGTCCAGGGTGCCGCCGGTGACGGGGGCGAGGTGCCACGGGCCGGGCGGCGGCGTCAGCTCGTCGCCCGCGGGTCGCGCCAGCCTCGGCACGAGGGTCCGCTCGCCACGCACCGCGAGCTGGCCGCCGGAGACCGACGGGTCGACCGCCGCCCCGGCCAGCACGGCGAGGGTCGCGGCGGTCAGCTCGCCGTCGATGTCGGCGAGGACGATCCGCCCCGGGTGCTCGGACTGCGCCGAGCGCAGCAGGCCCCAGACGGCGGCGGCGGCCAGGTCGCCGACCCGGTCGTCGTCCGCGGCGGCCACCGCGCCGCGGGTCACCACCACGAGCTTCGACTCCGCCAGCGCGTCGGCGGCGAGCCAGGCGCGCAGCACGTCCAGGACGGAGCCGGTGAGCGTCCGTACGGCCTCCGGCACGGCGACGCCGGGGTCGCCGGTCGGCACCGGCAGCAGCACCTGCCGGGCCGTGGTGCCGGCCGCCGCCAGGGTCGCCACGTCCGCGAAGACCGGCAGCTCCGCCAGCGCGGCCGGGACGGCACCGCCCAGCGCCGCCCAGCCCGCGAGGTCGTCCACGCCGTCGATCTGCTCCGCCTGCCAGGTCACCTCGTACAGCGAGCGGGCGGCGGCGCCCCGGGTCGCCGTCGCGGTCATCTCCCGCAGCACCAGCGAGTCCACCGACACCACCGGCGCGTTCGAGCCGTCGCAGGCGACCAGCCGCACCCCGGAGCCGTCCCGGGTCAGCCGCACCCGCAGCGTCCGGGCGCCCGAGGCGTGCACCTGCACGCCCTCGAACGCGAACGGCACGCGCGGGCCGCCCGTGGCCTCGGCCGCGAGCAGCAGCGCCACCGGGTGCAGCGCGGCGTCCAGCAGCGCCGGGTGCACCCCGAACGCGCCCGCCTCGCCGGCCGTCCCGTCCGGCAGCGCCACCTCGGCGTACGCCTCGCCGTCGGCCGTCCAGGCCCGCCGTACGCCCTGGAACACCGGCCCGTACGACAGGCCGTGCTCCGCCAGTGCCGGATACCAGCCGGTCAGGTCCACCTCGGTCGCGCCCGCCGGCGGCCACTCGCCGAGGCCCGGCTCGTCGGTCGACACCGGTTCGAGCAGGCCGTCGGCGTGCCGCACCCACTCGGTCTCGTCGTCCTCGGGCTGGGAGTACACGGACACCGTCCGCACGGCGGCTTCGTCGGCCGCGCCGACGCGCACCTGGACCCGTACCGCGCCGGACGCGGGCAGCACCAGCGGCGCCGCCACGGTCAGCTCCCGTACCCGCGACGCGCCGACCTCGTCGCCGGCGCGGACCGCCAGCTCCACCAGGGCGGTGCCCGGCACCACCACGGCGCCGGCGATCACGTGGTCGGCCAGCCACTGGTGCGTCGACGTCGACAGCCGGCCGGTCAGCACCACCTCGTCGTCGCCGGCGAGCCGCACCGCCGCGCCGAGCAGCGGGTGCCCCGCGACGCCGAGGCCGGCGCCCGACACGTCGCCGACCCGCCACGGCAGCACCTCGGGCCAGAACCGTTCCCGCTGGAAGGCGTACGTGGGCAGGTCGACCCGGGCGGCGCCGGTGTCGGCGAACCACTCCCGCCAGGACACCGGCACCCCGTGCACGTGCAGCTCGGCGAGGGCGTGCAGCAGCGCCTGCGCCTCGGGCCGGTCCGGGCGCTGGGCGGCGACGGCGAGCACGTCGTCGCCGGGCAGCGCGTCGGCCGTCATCGCGGTCAGTACGCTCCGCGGCCCGACCTCCAGGAACGTGTCGACCCCGGCGTCGCGCAGCGCGGCGAGCCCGTCGGCGTAGCGAACCGCCTCGCGGACGTGGCGAACCCAGTAGTCCGGGGTGCGGATCTCGTCGGCGTCGGCGAGCGCACCTGTCACGTTCGACACCATCGGCAGCGTGGGCGCGGCGAAGGTCAGCCGCTCGACGATGCCGCGGAAGCGCTCCAGCACCGGCGCCATCAGCGGGCTGTGGAACGCGTGGCTGACGGTCAGCCGGCGGGTACGCGCGCCCCGGTCCTGCCAGACGCGCTCGACCTCGTCGAGGGCGTCGACGGCGCCGGAGACCACGACGGAGGCCGGGCCGTTGACGGCGGCGATGCCGACCCGGTCGGTCAGCCCGGCGATCGACTCCGCCACGGCCGCCTCGTCGGCGGCCACGGCGAGCATGCCCCCGCCGGACGGCAGCGCCTGCATCAGCCGGCCCCGCGCCGCCACCAGCAGGCAGGCGTCCTGGAGCGACAGCACCCCGGCCACGTGCGCGGCGGCGATCTCCCCGATCGAGTGCCCGCCCACGTAGTCCGGCGCGACGCCCATCGACTCGACCAGCCGGAACAGCGCCACCTCGACGGCGAAGAGTCCGGCCTGGGTGAACGCGGTCTGGTCCAGCAGCTCCGCCTCGGCGGAGCCCTCCGGTGCGAACAGCACCTCCTTGAGCGGGCGCGGCAGAACCCGGTCGAGGTGCCCGCACGCCTCGTCGAGGGCGGCGGCGAAGACGGGGAACTCGGCGTACAGCTCGCGGCCCATGCCGGCGCGCTGCGCGCCCTGGCCGGAGAAGAGCACCGCCAGCGGACCCCGGTCCCCGGCCTGGCCGGCGACCACGATGCCCGACGGCTCGCCGGCCGCCAGGGACCGCAGGCCCGCCAGCAGACCCGTGCGGTCCTCGGCGAGCAGCACCGCGCGCCGGTCGAGCGTCGTGCGGGCCACCGCCGAGGAGAAGGCCACGTCGAGCGGGCGCTGTCGCTCGTCGCCGGTCAGCCGGCGGACCCACCGGTCGGCCTGGGCGGCGAGCGCGGCCGGCTGCGCGGCGGAGAGCAGCACGGGCACGACGGTGGGACGACGGGACCAGGTGGCGTCGTCGCCGGCCGGGTCGGGGGCCGGCGCCTGCTCCAGAATCAGGTGGGCGTTCGTGCCGCTCATGCCGAAGGACGACACGCCGGCCCTGCGGACGTGCTCGCCGCCGGCCCACGGGCGCGCCTCGTCGAGCAGGGCCACCGCGCCGGTCGACCAGTCGATGTGCGGTGAGGGCCGGTCCACGTGCAGGGTGGGCGGCAGCACGCCGCGCCGCATCGCCATCACCATCTTGATGACGCCGCCGGCGCCGGCCGCGGCCTGGGGGTGGCCGATGTTCGACTTCAGCGAGCCCAGCCACAGCGGGCGGTCGGCGGTGCGGCTCTGCCCGTACGTGGCCAGCAGCGCCTGTGCCTCGATCGGGTCGCCGAGCCGGGTGCCCGTGCCGTGCGCCTCGACGGCGTCCACGTCGGACGGGCTGAGCCGGGCGTTCTCCAGCGCCTGCCGGATGACCCGCTGCTGCGAGGGGCCGTTGGGGGCGGTCAGCCCGCTGCTGGCGCCGTCCTGGTTGACGGCGCTGCCCCGGATCACCGCCAGGACGGGGTGCCCGTTGCGCCGGGCGTCGGAGAGCTTCTCGACGAGCAGCATGGCGACGCCCTCGGACCAGCCGGTCCCGTCGGCGTCGGCGGAGAACGCCTTGCACCGCCCGTCGGAGGCGAGCCCCCGCTGGCGGGAGAACTCGACGAAGGCACCCGGCGTGGCCAGCACTGTGACGCCGCCGGCCACGGCGAGGGAGCACTCGCCGTCGCGCAGGGCCTGACCGGCGAGGTGCAGGGCGACCAGCGACGAGGAGCAGGCGGTGTCGATGGTGACGGCCGGCCCCTCCAGCCCGAAGGAGTACGCCAGCCGGCCGGACATGACGCTCGCGGCGGTGCCGGTGAGGACGTAGCCCTCCGTGCCCTCGGGCAGTTGCCGCAGCACGGACGTGTAGTCCTGCCCCGCGGTGCCGACGAACACCCCCGTACGGCTGCCCCGCACCGACGCGGCGTCGATGCCGGCCCGCTCGAAGACCTCCCAGGTCACCTCGAGCAGGAGCCGCTGCTGCGGGTCCATGGCCAGCGCCTCGCGCGGCGAGATCCCGAACAGGGTCGGGTCGAACAGGCCGGCGTCGCGCAGGAAGCCGCCCCGGTTGCTGTACGTGGTGCCGGGGTGGTCGGGGTCGGGGTCGTAGAGCCCGTCGAGGTCCCAGCCCCGGTCGTCGGGGAACGTGCCGGTGGCGTCCACCCCGCCGGCGACGAGGTCCCAGAGGTCCTCCGGTGAGGCGACGCCGCCGGGGAAACGGCAGGCCATGCCGACGATCGCGATCGGCTCGGCGTCCTCGTCCTCCAGCTCGGTCAGGCGCCGACGCGCCAGGCGGAGCTCGGAGGTCACCCACTTCAGGTGTTCGAGGAGCTTGTCTTCGTCCGCCATGACCCACCCGCCCAGAGCTTGCTATCGATCGGAATCTGCCGATTCGTTGACCACACCACCGCCGACGGCCGGCTTCGTGCACAGGTGGGCGGAGACGCGGCCGTTCGGCTCACGGACCCCACACCTGTTCCTGATTCCGGTTGTCGTGCCTGCTCAGGCGCCCGCCACGCCGGACAGGTCCGCCGACACATGCCCGCCACCGTGACTGGACGGTACTGAGCGCCAAACGCCCGCCCAACCCCTAGAGAACCCCTGATCGACCGGCCCGCGAGCGGCGTCGCGGCAGGCCCGGCGAGCGGCGGTGACCAGCGCCGCGAGGGCCGCTCAGGCGGGCTGTCCGGCGGCCGACGGCAGGATGCGGCGCAGCCGGCCGGGAGGCGTCGAGCGGCGGCGCCACTCCCGTGGGTAGCCGACCGAGACCTCTTCGAACCGGACCCCGTCGTACCAGGTGGTGCGCGGGATGTGCAGGTGGCCGTAGACGGCGACGCGGGCGTCGAAGCGGACGTGCCAGTCGGCCGTGGCCTCGGTGCCGCACCACTGGGCGAACTCGGGGTACCGCAGGATCCGGGTGGGCTCGCGCACGAGCGGGAAGTGGTTGACCAGGACGGTGGGCAGCCCGCCGCGCTCGGCGGTCAGCCGCCGCTCCGTCAGGGCCAGCCGCGCCCGGCACCAGGCGTCCCGCGTCGGGTACGGGTCCGGATGCAGCAGGATCTCGTCGGTGCAGACCACGCCGACCTCGTGGGCCCGTGCCAGGGCCTGCTCCTTCGTGTACGTCCCCGGGGGCCGGAAGGTGTAGTCGTAGAGCAGGAACAGCGGCGCGATCAGGACCGGGTCGTCGCCCTGCTGGTCCCAGACGGGGTACGGGTCCTCCGGGGTGATGACCCCGAGCCCCCGGCACAGTTGCACCAGGTGCTGGTAGCGCGCGTCCCCCCGCAGCTGGATCGGGTCCTCGCGGGGAGTCCACAGCTCGTGGTTGCCGGGGGCCCAGATGACCTTGGCGAAGCGGCGGCTGAGGAGTCCCAGCGCCCACTCGATGTCGCCGACGAACTCCCCGACGTCGCCGGCGACGACGAGCCAGTCGCCGTCGCGCTCCGGCCGCAGCCGCTCGACGATGGCCTTGTTCTCCGCGTGCACCACGTGCAGGTCGCTGATGGCGAGCAGTTGAGGCAAGCCGGATCCGGCCATGCGGACCTCCCGTCCATCCGGGGCACCGCACGCACCCACATCCGTACCGCTCGGCTGCCGGTGGGCAGGGCGAGGCGGCCTGGCGTGCTCCGACCCTACGGAGCCGGGCCCGCACCGGCACACCCCTAGACGGGATACGTGGACCCCTAGGCAGCCGCGCCTGCCCGACGGCGCCGGTCAGGCGTCCGGCACCGTCGGGTGTCCCTTTCCCCGGCCCGTCCCGCCCGGGGTCGGGCAGTGTCCGCTCAGGACTTGCCGAACTCCCGCTGGATGATGTCGAAGAGCTCGTCCCGGCTGGCCGACTCCAACTCCTCTGCGGCGGCCGGCGCCGGTGCGGTGGCGGCGGGTCGGCCCCGCCACCGGGTCAGCAGGTCCTCCAGCCGACCGACGACCGCGTCGTCGACCTGGTCGCCCGGCAGCCCGCCGAGGAGCTTGTCGAGGCGTTCGATCTCGGCCACGATCGGCAACGCCGGCTGCTCGGGCGCCAACTCGGCCCGCAGGTGACCGGCGAGCGCGTTCGGGGTGGGATGGTCGAAGACGAGGGTGGCGGGCAGTCCGATGCCCGTTGCGGCGGTCAGCCGGTTGCGCAGCTCGACTGCGGTGAGCGAGTCGAAGCCCAGTTCGAGGAAGCCGCGGGCGGGCCTGATCCCGCTCGGCGTGGCGTGTCCCAGCACCGCCGCGGCGGTGCCGCGGACCAGGTCGAGCAGGATGCGGTCGCGCTCCGACCCGGAGGCGGCGGCGAGCCGCTCGCGCAGCGCCGACGCCGCGCCGCGGTCCTCGCCCTTCGGCGCCTCCTCGGCCTGTGCGGGCTGTGCTTCGGGGATGTCGGTGAACAGACGCGACGGACGCAACGCCGTGAACGACGGCACAAACCGATCCCACCGCACATCCGCCACCACCACCTGCCCCTCACCAC
>NZ_LEKG01000363.1:0-1245 GCF_001029515.1 Micromonospora sp. RV43
CCGCGATCCTAGTCCCACCCCACCCCCACATCCGGTCGATCATGAAGTTGACGGCGTTCTCGATCTCCGATCCGGCCGCCAACCTCATGATCAACCGAGAGGAGAGGGTCAGAGGGAGACGGGGCGGCCGCCCAGGGTCACCGTGAGGCGGCCGTCGCCGGTGAAGGACCAGGCGAGGGCGCCGGAGTACGTGGAGCAGCGGGAGCCGTTGCTCCCGGACCAGAACTGGTTCGAGCCGTCCACGTTGCCGACCGTCTTGTCGTTGGAGCCGCTGCCGGCGAAGCGGCAGGACGTGTTGCTCCGGAACACCGAGGTGCCGGCGTCGAACGAGAAAGTTGCGTTCGGTGTTGTCGATGCTCAGGTTGTTCGAGATCGTCATGGTGCCCGGGTTGCGGTTGTACGTGAACCCGTGCTTGCCGTTGCGGTACGCGATGGTGCGCCGGACGGTGTGGTTCACCGCGATGTCCTCGCCGCCGAGCTTGAAGCCGTTGCGGTCGCCGTTGCCGTTCTGCGTGCCGTTGCTCAGCGTGCCGTTGCTGTACGCGAGCGAGTCCTCGATGGTCACCGTGCCGATCGCGCCGGTGTCGGACTTGGTGTAGAGGTCCCATCCGTCGTCGATGTTGTGGTGCGACACCGCGTACCGGAAGACGTTGCCGCCGCCGACGGTGAGCTTGGCCGCGAAGCCGTCGGCGTCCTCGCCGTCGGAGTCGGCGTTGTCGTGCGACTCCACGCTGACCATGAGGTTGTTGGCGGGCCACTGGTCGCGGGGCGTGCTGGAGGCGATCCGGGACAGTTGCAGTCCGGTGTCGCGGTTGAAGCGGGTCACCGTCCGCTCGATGATGTTGTTGCTGCCGCCGACGAAGATGCCGTTGTCACCGGCCCGCTCCACCACGAGCCCGCGCACGTGCCAGTACGAGGCGTTCAGCGCGAGCCCTCGGTTGGCCGGGTCCTCGCTCATCGCGGAGAAGTTCAGGATCGGCGTCTCGCCCGGGTAGGCGTACAGGTTCTTGCGGGCGCCCGACGTGCCGTTGTTGCCGGCGGCGACGGTGACCGTCTGGGACAGGTTGTAGGTGCCGCCGCGCAGGTAGATCGTGCCGCCCGCGCCGACGCGGGTGATCGCCGCGGCGATCGTGGTGGGGCTGGCCTGGGTGCCGGCCGCCCCGGCGGTGCCGTTCGGCGCGGCGTAGATCGCGCCGCCGGTCGGCGGCGGCGTGCTCGGGGGCGGCGTGCTGGGGGGTGGCGTGC
>NZ_LEKG01000059.1:0-38162 GCF_001029515.1 Micromonospora sp. RV43
GCTCGATCGGGAGCACCGCCAGCGCCACCAGCGCGCCGATCGCGCCGGTGACCACGAAGCCCCACGCGGGCGCGGAGGCGTCGATCACCGCGCCGGCCAGCGGCGCGCCGAGCGCGATGCCGACCGTCACGGCGGAGCCGTGCAGGCCCATGGCCAGCCCTCGGACGGAGGGTGGGGCCAGCCGGCTGACCGCGTCGGAGGTGGACGCGATGGTGGGGGCGCAGAGCGCACCGGCCGGGATCAGCGCCAGGCAGAGCAGCCACCAGTGCGACCCGCCCAGCCCGACGGGGATGGTGGTGAGGCTCAGCGCGGCCATCAGCGCCAGCGGGGAGAAGGAGCGGCGTACCGCGCCGTAGGCGAAGCCACCTGCCAGCGAGGCGACCGCCCAGGCGGCCAGCACGGCGCCGGTCCAGCCGACCTCGCCACCGGACCGGAGCACGGCTACCACCGCGACGTCGGTGCCGCCGAGCACCAGCGTGGCGGCGAGGCTGACCGCCAGGACGGCGAGCAGGCGCGGGGTGAGCCACTCGCGGCGGTGCACCGGGCGCGGGGGCCCGGCCGGCTCGTCGGCGGCCCGGATCGGCGGGTCGAGCAGCCAGAAGCAGATGCCGGAGGCGACGATCCCGGCGCCGACCGCCCAGAGCGTCAGGCGCGGCGTGACGGCGGTGGCCAGTGCCACGGCGAGTGCCGGGCCGACCATGAACGACAACTCCACGGCCATCGAGTCCAGCGCGTACGCGGGGCGGCGCTTCTCCACCGGCACGAGCGCGGCGATCGACTGGCGGACCATCGAGAAGATCGGCAGTGCGAGCAGCCCGGCGAGGAACGCGGCCGGTAGGAGCACCGGGTACGGCAGCGTGGGCGCGGCGGACCAGAACAGCGCCTCGGCGACGGTGGTGAGCACAAGCACCGGGCGGAGCCCACGGCGGTCGATGAGCCGCCCGAGCAGCGGGGCGCCGACCGCCGCGCCGACCGTCGACGCGGCGCCGACCAGGCCGGCGGCGCCGTAGCCGCGGCCCAGGTCGAGCACCACGTAGAAGGTGAGCGTCACCCCGGTGGCGGTCAGCGGCACACGGGCCAGCACCGACACCAGCAGCAACGATCGGAGACCGGGTAGGGCGAGCGCCTCCCGGTAAGGCTTCAGGTTCACGACGGTCCGTACCTCCGGCGCCATCCTGGGGCCGGGGTACGACACCCGCAAGCGATTACCCGGTCAAGCGGCAGTGATCACAGGCTCGCCCACCATTGTCACCCCGGCGCCGTCGAGCGCCCGCAGCGCCACGTCGAGCGTGTCCGGCGCGACAGCGGCGGTCAGGTCCAGCAGCACAGTGGTCCGGAAGCCCTCCCGGGCGGCGTCCAGGGCGGTCGCGCGCACGCAGTGGTCGGTGGCGATGCCGACCACGTCGACCCGGTCCACGCCGTGGCGGCGCAGCCAGTCGGCCAGGCACTCGCCGTCGGGGCCGTGCCCCTCGAAACCGGAGTACGCGGCCGCGTGCTCGCCCTTGTGGAAGATCACCTCCACCCGGTCGGTCACCAGCTCGGGGTGGAACTCGGAACCGGAGGTGCCGACCACGCAGTGCCGGGGCCAGGAGTCGACGTAGTCCGGCGGGTCGCCGAAGTGCGCGCCCGGGTCGACGTGGTAGTCCTTGGTCGCGACCACGTGGTCCCACCGGTCCGGCTCGGCGGCCAGCAGCCGGGAGATGCCGGCGGCCACGCCGGCTCCGCCACCGACCGCGAGGGAGCCGCCCTCGCAGAAGTCGTTCTGCACGTCCACGATGATCAGGGCGTTCGCCATCTGACGGGTTCCTCCTCAGCTCGCGGGTACGACGGTCACCGGTACGGCGGGATCCCCGGCGGAGAGCTTGAGCCCCTCCCACGGGATCGAGATCAGGCACTGGCGCAGGTGGTCCCGGGACTCCTCCAGCGTGGGCAGGGTCTCCGGTTCGCCCGACACCACGTACGAGTGCTGGAGCAACCGGTCGTTGGGCTGCCGGTCCGGCACGCCCTGCGGCACGATGACCTCCTCGGTGGCGGTGCCGGTCGGCTTGTGCCGGCGGACCGCGACCTTCCGGCCGCCGATGGTGGCCTTGTGCTCGGAGCGCTTGACCACCGGCCGCCCCTCCACCTCGACCAGCTTGTAGACCAGGCCGGCGGTGGGCGCTCCGGAGCCGGTCACCACGGCGGTGCCGGCGCCGTACATGTCCACCGGTTCGGCGGCGAGCGCGGCGATGGCGTACTCGTCGAGGTCGCCGGAGACGATGATCTTCGTCTCGGTGGCGCCGAGCGAGTCGAGCAACTCGCGGGACTGCTGGGCGATCACCGCGAGGTCGCCGGAGTCGATCCGGACCGCCCGCAGCTCCGGCCCGGCCACCGCGATGGCGTTGCGGATGCCCTGGGCGATGTCGTACGTGTCGACGAGCAGCGTGGTGTCCTTGCCCAGCGTGGCGACCTGGGAGGCGAACGCGGCCCGCTCGTCGTCGTGCAGCAGCGTGAAGGCGTGCGCGGCGGTGCCCGCGGTGGGGATGCCGTAGCGCTGCCCGGCGGCCAGGTTGGAGGTGAACCGGAACCCGGCCAGGTACGCGGACCGCGCCGCGGCGACGGCGGCCTCCTCGTGCGCCCGGCGGGAGCCCATCTCGATCAGCGCCCGGCCCCGGGCGGCGGTGACCATCCGGGCCGCGGCGGCGGCGACCGCGCAGTCGTGGTTGAGCACCGACAGCACGAGCGTCTCCAGCACCACGCACTCGGCGAACGTGCCCGACACGGTGAGGATCGGGGAGCCGGGGAAGAACAGCTCGCCCTCGGCGTAGCCGTCGATGTCGCCGGTGAACCGGTAGTCGGCCAGCCACTGCGCGGCCGGCTCGTCCACCACTCCGGTACGGCGCAGGAAGTCGATCTCCGCCGGGTCGAACCGGAAGTCGCGGATCATCTCGATCAGCCGGCCGGTCCCGGCGATCACGCCGTACCGGCGCCCGGCCGGCAGCCGCCGGCTGAACACCTCGAAGACGCAGCGTCGGTCGGCCGTGCCGTCACGCAGGGCCGCGCTGACCATGGTCAGCTCGTAGTGGTCGGTCAGCAGCGCGGGACGAAGGGTGCTCACCGCCCCAGCCTAGAGTTCAGCCCGGATCCGCGCCGTCGTGCCCCGGCATGGACCGCAGTGCGGCCCGCAACTCGCCGCGCCCGGCGACGCCGAGTTTGCTGTAGACGCGCTGGAGGTGGTTCTCCACCGTGCGCGTGGACAGGAACAGCCGTTCGGCGATGGCGCGGCTGGTCACGCCGTCGGCGGCGAGGCGGGCGATCTCCCATTCCCGTTCGCTGAGCGTGGGGCGCAGCAGCCGCAGCGCCGGGGTGGAGATCTCGTCGCAGCGGCGCAGCAGATCGGCCAGGCGTTCCCGGATCGGCCCGGTGGCGCCGCCCCGGACGTGTCGTGTCCGGTGCAGCGCCAGGGCGGTCGCCTCGGCCGCGTACACGGTCAGTTCCCGGTCGGCGAAGCCGTCGGCGACGGCGAGCAGCGCGTCCGGGGAGCCGTCGACTGCGGCCCGGCCGAACCGGGCGACGAGCGGCGGCAGCACGCCGTCGACCTGCTCGGAGAGTTCGGCCAGGCGCTGCGCCACGGTGCGCCGGCCACCGTCGGTGCAGGTCGGGCCGACCGGCGCGGCGGCCTGGTCCAGCCGGACCAGGTCGAGCAGGACGAGCAACTCGTGCCCGGCCAGGCCGTCCTCGCGCAGCCGGTCGGCGAGCGCGCACAGGTGCTTGGTCGCGGCCGGCAGGTCACCCGTGGCGGCCTGGACCGCGCCCCGGGCCTGCTCCAGCCACGGGTAGAGCACGGCCATCCCGGGTGCGTGCGTCCGGTCCGCCTCGGCCATCGCCTCGGCCGCGTGCGTCGCGTCGCCGCGCAGCGCGGCGGCCTGGGCGCGCTCGGCGTGCGCGAGGCCCGCGTACACCCGGCTGGTGGCGAGCACCGCGCACGCCTCCAGGCTGGTCCGCAGCGCGTCGTCGCCGCGCCCGCGCAGCCGCGCCGCGTACGCCTGGAGGATGGCCAGGTAGCCAGTGCCGAGCCGGAAGTCGCCGGCCCCGGCCAGGTCGGCGAACTCGTCGGCGACGATCGCGTCGATGCCGGGCAGGTCGCCGGAGAGCGTCAGCCGGGTGCCCCGGGCCAGTTCCATGGCGAGCTGGAGGTAGGGCATGTCGGCCCGCCAGCACGCGGCCTCGGCCTGCACCCGGGCGATCGCGGTGGCACTGAGCTGGTATTGCCCCTGCGCGGCCTGCAGGTGGGCGAGCGTGCAGCGGGCCAGCTCCCGGGCGGCCATCGGGGCGGCGGGCCGGTCCAGCACCTCCTGGGCCAGCCGGACCGCCACGTCGACGTCGAGCCGGTGCAGCCGCATGATGGCCTCGAAGGCGCGTACGCGGGCGCGGTCGGCGGGGTCGCTCAGTTCCTCGCCGCGCGCGGCGATCTCCTCCACGGTGGACTCGCGGTTGAGTCCCCAGTAGCTGACCATGCCCCGGACGGTCAGCCACCGGCTGCGCCGCCGTTCGTCGTGGATCTCACCGGCGACCTGGTCGAGCACGCCGAGCGCCTCGTCCGGCCGGTCGCCGAACATCAGGATGGTGGCGAGCAGTTCGGCCGCGTCCGTGCCGCCGCCGGCCTCCAGCGCGGCCCGGGCCAGCCGGGTGGCCAGCGGCACGTCGTACCGGCCGAACGCCTGCACCGCCGCTTCGAGCAGCAGGGCCACGTCCTGCGCCGTACCCGAGTCGAGCCGCCACACCGCGACGCGCAGCAGGTCCTCCCGGCGGCGCTTGCCGACCTGTTCCAGCAGTCCGGCCAGGGTGGCCTGGAGCCTGCGGGTGCGGCTGACCGGGCAGTGCCGGCGCATCACCTCGCCGTAGAGCGGGTGCGCCAGGCGGACGTTGAGCCGCCGGTCGTCGTGGACCAGCGCGATGAGCCCGCGCTCCTCGGCGGTCTCCACGTCCGCCGGGTCGGCCGCGCGTTCCAGCAGTTGCAGGCCCAGCGGCTCGCCGAAGGCGACCAGTTCGACGACCGCCCGGACGCCGGGGGTGAGCTGGCCGATCCGGGTGTCGATCAGTTCGGTGAGGCTGGGCGCCAGCTCCAGCCGCCCGGTCCAGGTCCAGATCCCGTACCTGCGGTTCAGCTCGTCGTCGGCGGCCAGCACCAGCTCCCGCAGCAGCAGCGGGTTGCCCGCGGAGAGCTGGAACAGCCGGTCCGAGGAGCCGGCGTCGACGGGACCGCCCAGGATGGCGGCGAGCAGCCCGGTGGTCTCGCTGCGGCACAGCGGGGCCAGCTCGACCAGGTCGGCCAGGTCGTCGGTCCAGAGTGCGCGGATCGGCAGCGGGACCTGTTCGCCGTTGCGCAGCGTCCCGATGACGTACGCGTTCTCCGAGCGGGCGACCAGGTGCACGAGCGCCGCCGAGGGCGGGTCGAGCAGATGCGCGTCGTCGATGGCCAGCACGATGGGCCGGCCGGCGGCCTGTTCCTGGAGCACGTCCATGGCCCAGCGCAGGATCCCGGCGGGGGACAGGCCCTGCGGCTGCGAGGCGGGCAGCACCTGGACCAGCCCGCCGAACGGCAACGCGGCGGTGGTGGCGCTGGCCGCGATGGACCAGATCGCGTACCGCTCGGGGGAGAGCGCGGCCACTCCCTCGCGCAGCAGGCGGCTCTTGCCGACCCCGGCGTCGCCGCTGAAGAGCAACCCGCGCCCCTCCGGGCCGCCGACCGCCGACAACAGACGGTTGAGTTCATCAGTACGGCCGACGAACTCCCACCTACTCATCGATGCAGCATATCGACCGTGTTCCGTCCGCGTCCGCACCGTCACGCAGTGAAGTTGAGTAATCTGTTCATTACCCGTGAGTACCGGATGTGTTGGTTGTCGGATGGCCGACACCCGTACTCTTCCGGCAGTCCCTGCAACCAGGGAAAATCCGCGACCGGTACCCCGGTCGCCCGACCGGGAGGCCCACCTGATGACGCCAGGTCCGCTCCCTTCGGTCGACGTGCCCGACCCAGGCCGGCAGGCCGAGCCACCCGGATCCGCCCCGCTGCCGACCCGGCTCGGGGTGACCGTGCCCGGGCCGGACGAGCCGATGGCGGTGGTCGTCGCCGGTCCGGCCGGCGCGAACCGGCGTGAGCTGATCGCCGGCCTGCTCGGGGTCGAGGCCGCGACGCTCGCCGTGCCGCCGGGAAGCAACCTGCTGGTCCAGCACGCCGCCACCGCGACCCGCGCCGCGTACGTCCCGGGCTACCGCCAGCCGCACGCCTACGGTGCCGACCCGCTCGCCGCCGGTCCGGCGCTGGCCCGGCCGCCGCGCCGGGTCGAACTGAGCCTGCCCGATCCGCTGCTGCGGCACTTCGCGGTGCTCGACACGCCTGATACCGGCACGCTCGGCGTCGCAGGCGGCCGGGTGCTGCGCGACGCCGTCGGCCGGGCCGGCGCGCTGCTCTTCGTGATCTCCGCCGACCAGGCGTTCAGCGCGGCCGAGCTGCACCTGCTCGCCGAGGTGGCGCGTGCCCGGGTCGAGGTGTTCTTCGCCGTCACGCCCGGCGTGACCGGCCCGGCCGCGCCGGGCGACGGCGCGCGGGCCCAGGACCGGGCGGCGTCCGGCCCGAACGGGTCGGTCCGCCGGCTCGACCCGGTGTCGGTCTCCATCGAGGCGCACCGGGCGGCGCTGCTGGCCGCGGTGCCGGCGCTCACCCCGGCCCGGTGGTTCCCGGCCCGCCGCGCCGAGCTGCCGCAGCTGCGCCGCGCGCTGGTGGGCTGGGCCGCCGACGAGGTGCTGCGACGCGGCAGCGCCCGCCCGCCGGTGCCGGCCGGCGCGCACGGCCGGGTGCCGGTGCTCGCCGGCGTCGAGCCGGGCGAACTGGCCGACCGGATCGACCGTCAGGCCCGCGCCTGCGCCCGCCGGATCCGCCAGCACCTCGCCCTGGAACTGGCCAACATCCACCTGCGGGTGGTGCAGGAGATCGTCTTCGGGGTCGGCTGCGCCGGCCTGCCGCAGATGCTCGACCGCGAGCTGGAGGCGCTGTCGCTGCTCGCCACCGCCCAGTGCGACGAGGCGGTACGGGGCCTGGTCGACGAGGCCGCCGCCCGGGTCTTCGGCGCGCCGCTGGCCGAGGGCGTACGCCGGCGGATCATCCACGCGGTGCGCTGGGGCCTGGCCGACCACCCGGACGCCCCCGAGCTGGACCGGGTGCTCCTGGTGACCAGCACTGCCGGGGTCGCCGGGCTGACCGGCGCCGGTGCCCTGGACGCGCTGGCCGGGCTGCCCGGCGCGCAGCGCGACGAGGTGCTCCCGCCGGTCGGCGTCGCCCTCAACGGCGGCTGCTGGCAGCACTGGCGGGCGCCCGGCAACAACGACCCGAACGCCGCTCGCTCCTGGGCCCAGCGCGCGTTGCGCGAGGTCGAACTCGAACTGTCCCGCGAGGTGTCCCGCCGCTTCGAGGTGATCCGTCTCTCGCTGGGCGCGGTGCTCGCCGATGCGGTCGACCACGGCATCCTGCTTGCCTGACCACGGCGCCGGCACACGGCGACCCGGGCTCGCGTACGCGGCCCGGGCGGGTGACGACGACCCGCGCGCGGTTCCGGTTCATCGGTTCCCCGGATCCGGTGGCACGATGGGGGGCATGGCGGCTCCACAGGTTGCGCCGGTCGAGACGCCGGACACCGAAGAGGTGCCGGTCTCCGACCGGCCATGGGTGACCATCGTCTGGGACGATCCGGTCAACCTGATGACGTATGTGACCTGGGTGTTCCAGAAGCTCTTCGGGTACAGCCGGGAGAAGGCGGAGCGGCTCATGCTGGACGTGCACCACAAGGGCAAGGCCGTGGTCTCCAGCGGCGCCCGGGAACGGATGGAGCACGACGCGGCGCAACTGCACGCGTACGGCCTGTGGGCGACGGTGGACCGCTCATGAGCATGTTCCGCCGCCGGGGCGACCACTACGTGGCCACGTTCGCGGTCGACGAGGTCCGGGTGCTGCGCAAGGTCGCCAACGAGGTGGTCGGTCTGCTGACCGACGGCTTCGACCACGGCGACCCGGTGGTCGGGCGGCTGTTCCCCGACGTCTACCCGGACGACGACGCCGGCACCGCCGAGTTCCGCCGCTACACCGAGGGCGACCTGAAGACCGGCAAGATCGACCAGGCGGGCGCGGTCCTCGCCGCGCTGCCCGACGGGGACGCCGGCGGCGAGGTACGGCTGGACGCGGAGGCGGCCGAGGCGTGGCTGCGGGCGCTGAACGACGCCCGGCTGGCGATGGGCGTACGCCTGGAGATCAAGGACGGCACCGACCTGGGCGAGGAGCTCGACGACGCGGTGGCCGCGGACCCGGGTTCGTCCCGGGTGTTCCAACTGTCGGTCTACGCCTATCTCGGATATCTCCAGGAATCCCTGCTCAACGCGCTCATCGACTGAGTGGTGACGGTTGCCACCTCGCCGCCCGGGAGGGCCAGGCGCTAGGCTTGGCGGCGTGCTGAGCATCGACCGGTCGATCATCGACGCGATCGTCGCCCACGCGCGCCGGGACCACCCGGACGAGGCGTGCGGCGTGGTCGCCGGTCCCGTCGGCAGCGACACCCCGACCCGGCACATCCCGATGGACAACGCCGCCCGCTCCATGACGTTCTACGAGTTCGACTCGATGGAGCAGTTGCGGGTGTGGCGCGAGATGGACGACCGCGACGAGGAACCGGTCGTCATCTACCACTCGCACACCGCGACGGAGGCCTACCCGTCGCGTACGGACGTCTCCTTCGCCGGCGAGCCGGGCGCGCACTACCTGCTCGTCTCGACCCGCGAGCCCGACACCGAGGAGATCCGCTCCTTCCGGATCGTCGACGGCGTGGTCACCGAGGAACCGGTGGAGATCGTGGATGCCGCCGTGGACCCGAACGCCGTCCAGTCCTACATGTTCGGGCAGAGCCCGGCGACGGTCGACTACGAGTGTTCCGACCGCTGACCTTCAGCGCCGGCACCTTCCTTTTCCCGTCACCTGGCACGATCCCGAACGAGGAGCACGAGACACCATGGCCATCGAGGTTCGCATCCCCACCATCCTGCGCAGCTACACCGGCGGCGCGAAGGTCGTCGAGGGCAGCGGCGACACGCTCGCCGACCTGATCGCCGACCTGGACTCCCGGCACGGCGGCCTGAAGGCCCGCCTGGTCACCGACGCGGGCGCGCTGCACCGGTTCGTCAACGTCTACGTCAACGACGAGGACGTCCGCTTCCTCGGCGCGCTCGACGCCAAGCTCAACGACGGCGACAGCGTGACCATCCTGCCGGCCGTCGCCGGTGGCGCGTTCGGCTTCGCGGCCGCCGCGGCGATCGCCTCGCACGCGGTCTCCACGCGCGCCGCCCGCTGAGGGGGCCCGCGATGGCGCGGTACGACAGCCTGCTCGACGCCTGCGGCGGCACACCGCTGGTCGGGTTGCCCCGGCTCTCGCCGACGGTCCCGGCCGGGGCGCCGCCGGTGCGGCTCTGGGCCAAGCTGGAGGACCGGAACCCGACCGGCAGCATCAAGGACCGCGCGGCCCTGTTCATGGTGCGCGCGGCCGAGGAGTCCGGCCGGCTGCGTCCGGGTGACACGATCCTGGAGCCGACAAGCGGCAACACCGGCATCTCGCTGGCCATGGTGGCGAAGCTGCGCGGCTACCGGCTGGTCTGCGTGATGCCGGAGAACGTCTCCACCGAGCGGGTGCAGCTGCTCCGCATGTACGGCGCGGAGATCATCTTTTCGCCGGCCGCGGGCGGCTCGAACCAGGCGGTCGCGACCGCGAAGCAGATCTCCGCCGAGCACCCGGACTGGGTGATGCTCTACCAGTACGGCAACGAGGCGAACGCCCGGGCGCACTACGAGACGACCGGGCCGGAACTGCTGCAGGACCTGCCGGGCATCACCCACTTCGTGGCCGGGCTGGGCACCACCGGCACGCTCATGGGCACCGGGCGCTACCTGCGGGAGAAGGTCGAGGGCATCCAGATCGTGGCGGCCGAGCCGCGCTACGGCGAGCTGGTCTACGGTCTGCGCAACATCGACGAGGGTTACGTGCCCGAGCTGTACGACGCCGGGGTGCTGTCCCGCCGCTTCTCCGTGGGCACCCGGGACGCGGTGCTGCGTACCCGGCAGCTCGTCGAGGTGGAGGGCATCTTCGCCGGGTTCTCCACCGGCGCCATCCTGCACGCCGCGCTCGCGGTGGCGCACGAGGCGGTCCGCGACGGCCGCCGCGCGGACGTGGCGTTCGTGGTCTGCGACGGCGGCTGGAAGTACCTGTCGACCGGCGCGTACGGCGGCACCCTCGCCGACGCGGAGGAGGCCCTGGACGGTCAGCTCTGGGCCTGACGGACCGATGGCCGGTCCGGTCGGTGGCGTGCCCGCCGGCCGGACCGCCGGTCTCGTCCGGAGCGGACGTGTATGGGTGTCACGTTGATGACAACTTCCGGCAGATGATTCTTGCTCGACCGGGGCGACGCGTAGGCTGCGCAGCGTGGCGAGCGCGTCGGTAGAGATCATCGGCGGGGCCGCCGCCGGCGCATCGACTACTCATCGTGAGATCGAGGCCACCGGATGAGACTGACCGTCCTCGGCTGCGCGGGCAGCTTCCCGGGGCCCGAATCCCCCTGTTCGGCCTATCTCATGGAAGCCGACGGCTTCCGGCTTCTGATCGACTTCGGGGTGGGGTCGCTCTCCACGCTCCAGCGTTACGTCGGGTTGCACGCCCCCGACGCCATCCTCCTCACCCACCTGCACTGCGACCACATGTTCGATGCCGTGTCCTACGTGGTGGTACGCCGGTACGCGCCGGACGGCCCGTACCCGCCCCTGCCGATGTACGCCCCCTCCGGCGCGCCCGACCGGCTTGCCGCCGCGTACGGGCAGGAGGAGGGCTCGGTGGAGGACGTCTACCAGTTCTACGGCCTCCAGCCGGGCACGTTCCCGATCGGCCCGTTCTCCGTCACCGTCGACCGGATGAACCACCCGGTCGAGACGTACGGGGTGCGGCTGGAGCACGGCGGCCGGGTGTTCTGCTACTCCGCGGACACCGCGCCCTGCGAGGCGCTGCTGCGCCTGGCCCAGGACGCCGACGTGTTCCTCTGCGAGGCCAGCTACATGGACGGCGTGGAGAACCCGCCGGACCTGCACCTGACCGGCCGGGAGGCCGGCGAGGCGGCCACCAAGGCGGGCGTGGGACGACTCCTGCTCACCCACCTCGTACCGGCCTGGGGCAGCGAGTCGCAGACCGTGGAGGCGGCGGCCGGGGCGTACGCCGGGCCGCTGGACGTGGTCCGGCCCGGCGCCTGCTACGACGTCTGAGCCCGGCGGCGGCCGGGTCGTGTCGGCGGGCACCGGCGGGCGGTGCGATCACCGCACCGCATAGGGTGCAGGCATGGCGCGACCTGACGGGCGGCGGCCCGACCAACTCCGACCGGTGACCCTGACCCGGAGCTGGAGCACCCACCCGGAGGGCTCGGTGCTCGTCGAGTTCGGTGCGACCCGGGTCCTCTGCACGGCGAGCGTCACCGAGGGCGTGCCCCGCTGGCGCAAGGGCTCCGGGCTGGGCTGGGTGACCGCGGAGTACGCGATGCTGCCCCGGGCCACGAACACCCGCTCGGACCGGGAGAGCGTCCGCGGCAAGGTCGGCGGGCGCACGCACGAGATCTCCCGGCTGATCGGCCGCAGCCTGCGCGCCTGCGTCGACCTGAAGGCGCTGGGCGAGAACTCGATCGTGCTGGACTGCGACGTGCTCCAGGCCGACGGCGGCACCCGTACCGCCGCGATCACCGGCGCGTACGTCGCACTGCACGACGCGGTGACCTGGCTGGCCGAGCGCAAGTCGCTGGCCGGCAAGGCGGAGAAGGTGATGCACCGCTCGGTGGCCGCGGTGAGCGTCGGCGTGATCGGCGGCGAGCCGATGCTCGACCTCTGCTACGCCGAGGACGTCACCGCCGAGGTCGACATGAACGTGGTCTGCACCGGCACCGGCGACTTCGTCGAGGTGCAGGGTACGGGCGAGGCGGGCGTCTTCGCCCGCGACCAGCTCGACGCGCTGCTCGACCTGGGCGTGGCGGGCTGTCTGGAACTGGCCGACGCGCAGCGGAAGGCGCTCTCGTGAACAAGGTCCTGCTCGCCACCCGGAACCGGAAGAAGCTGGTCGAACTCCAGCGGATCCTGGACGGCGCGCTCGGCGCGCACCGGATCGCCCTGCTCGGCCTCGACGACGTCGAGGAGTACCCGGAGCTGCCGGAGACCGGCCTCACGTTCGGTGAGAACGCGCTGATCAAGGCGCGGGAGGGCTGCCGGCGTACCGGCATGCCGACCATCGCGGACGACTCCGGGCTGGCGGTGGATGCGCTCAACGGCATGCCGGGTGTGTTCAGCGCCCGTTGGTCCGGCCGGCACGGCGACGACCACGCCAACCTCCAGCTCGTGCTGGACCAGGTCGCCGACGTGCCGGACGAGCACCGGGGCGCGGCGTTCGTCTGCACCGTCGCGCTGGTGCTGCCCGGCGGCAAGGAGCACCTGGTCGACGGCCGTCAGTCCGGCCGGCTGCTGCGCGCGCCGCGCGGCGACGGCGGCTTCGGCTACGACCCGATCTTCCTGGGCGACGGGCAGGAGCGGACCAACGCGGAGTTGACGCCGGAGGAGAAGGACGCGGTCAGCCACCGCGGCAAGGCGCTGCGGGAACTGGCCAAGCTGGTCGCGAAGGTGCTCCCACCCGCCGCCTGACCCGCCCCCACCGGGCACCCGGCCGCAGCGCCGACCGGGCACCCGAAGAACGCCGGAC
This sequence comes from Micromonospora sp. RV43, assembly GCF_001029515.1. NCBI lineage: Bacteria > Bacillati > Actinomycetota > Actinomycetes > Micromonosporales > Micromonosporaceae > Micromonospora > Micromonospora sp. RV43. The sequence goes on from NZ_LEKG01000059.1 coordinate 12,798, forward strand.
CGGCCCGCTCAGCCGAGCGGGCCGATTTCCCGTTCGATCGCCGCGCGCAGCTCCGGGCCGCGTACCACGTCCCGCGCGGCCTCCATCAGCGGCGCGAGGAACACGTCCGGCCCCGGCTCGCCGATGGTGCCGCCGAGCGCGTCGAGCGCCGCCCGCCCGGCCGGTGACGGCGTCAGCGGCGCGCGGAGCTGGAGTCCGCGTACGGCCGCCAGCAGTTCCACCGCGAGCAGGCTGGTCAGGTTGTCCAGCACGGTGCGGAGCTTCTTGGTGGCCGCCCAGCCCATCGAGACGTGGTCCTCCTGCATGCCGCTGGTCGGCAGCGAGTCGATCGAGGCGGGTGCGGCGAGCCGGCGGTTCTCCGCCACGATCCCGGCGGCGGTGTACTGGGCGATCATCAGCCCGGAGTTCACCCCGGGGTCCGGGGAGAGGAACGCCGGCAGGTCACGGTTGCGGGCCACGTCGAGCAGCCGGTCCACCCGGCGCTCGGCGATCGCGCCCACCTCGGCGGCGGCGATGGCCAGGTAGTCGGCGGCGAAGCCGAGCGGCGCGCCGTGGAAGTTGCCTGTCGACTCGACCCGCCCGTCCGGCAGCACCACCGGGTTGTCCACCACCGACAGCAGCTCCCGGCCGGCCACCACCTCGACGAAGTCGAGCGTGTCCCGGGCCGCGCCGGCCACCTGCGGGGCGCAGCGCATCGAGTACGCGTCCTGCACCGCGTGCGCCAGGTCGTCGCGGTGCGAGTCCATCACCGCCGAGCCCTGCAACAGCCGGTGGATGTTCGCCGCCGACGCGGCCTGGCCCGGGTGCGGGCGGATCGCGTGCAGCTCGGGCAGGAACGGCCGCTCCGACCCGAGCATCGCCTCGATGGCCAGCGCCGCCGTCACGTCCGCCATGGCGAACAGGTGCCGGGCGTCGGAGACGGCGAGCAGCAGCATGCCGAGCATGCCGTCGGTGCCGTTGATCAGCGCCAGCCCTTCCTTGGCGGCGAGCGACACCGGCTTCAGCCCGACCCGGTGCAGCGCGTCGGCGGCCGGGATGCGGTCACCGGCCGGGCCGAGCACCCAGCCCTCGCCGAGCAGCACGAGCGCGCAGTGCGCCAGTGGCGCCAGGTCTCCGGACGCGCCGAGCGAGCCGTGCTCGGGCACCCACGGGGTGACCTCGTGGTTGAGCAGGTCCACGAGCGCCTCGGCGACCAGCGGGCGGACCCCGGAGCGGCCGAGCGCCAGCGACCGGACCCGCAGCAGCATCATGGCGCGTACCACCTCGCGCGGCATCGGCGCGCCCACCCCGGCGGCGTGCGAGCGGATCAGCGCGTGCTGAAGCTCGGCCCGGCGCTCCGGGGCGACGAACGTGTTGGCGAGCGCGCCGAAGCCGGTGGAGACGCCGTACACCGGACGGCCGGCCGCCTCGATCCGGTCCACGATGGACCGGGAGGTCGCCATCGCCTCCGTGGCGGCCGGGTCGAGCACGACCTTGGCGGTGCCGCGGGCCACCGCGAGCACGTCGGCGGCTGTGACGCCGGTGGACAGGATGGTCACGGTGGTCATCGCGGTACTCCGTTGTGCAGGACCTGGCGGATCAGTGGCACGCCCGGCCGGTAGGCCAGGTGCAGGTGGGACGGGGCGTCGAGGATGATCAGGTCGGCCCGCGCCCCGGGCGTCAGCCGCCCCACGTCGGTGCGGCGCAGCGCCGCCGCCCCGCCGGCGGTCGCGGCCCACACCGCCTCCGCCGGGGTCATCCGCATCTCGCGTACGGCGAGCGCGACGCAGAACGGCATCGACGACGTGTACGACGAGCCGGGGTTGCAGTCGGTGGCCAGCGCCACCGTCACGCCCGCGTCGAGCAGCCGCCGGGCGTCCGGGTACGGCGACCGGGTGGAGAACTCCGCGCCGGGCAGCAGCGTGGCGACAGTCTCCGAACCGGCCAGCGCGTCGACGTCGGCGTCGGTCAGGTGGGTGCAGTGGTCGACGCTGGCCGCTCCCATCTCCACCCCGAGCCGCACGCCCGGGCCAGGGCCGAGCTGGTTGGCGTGCAGCCGGACGCCCAGCCCGGCGGCCTGCCCGCAGGCGAGGATGGCCCGAGCGTGGTCGGCGTCGAACGCGCCCCGCTCGCAGAACACGTCGATCCAGCGGGCGTACGGCGCGGCGGCGGCCAGCATCGGCCCGCACACCAGGCCCACGTAGTCGTCGGGGCGGTCGGCGTACTCGGCGGGGACGACGTGCGCGCCGAGGAACGTGGTGTCGCCGGTGAACTCGGCGGCGATCCGCAGCGAGCGGGCCTCGTCGGCGACGTTGAGGCCGTACCCGCTCTTGATCTCGACGGTGGTGGTGCCCTGCCGCAGCATCTCCGCGCGCAGCCGGCCCACAGTGGCGCGCAGGTCGTCGTCGGAGGCGGCGCGGGTGGCGCCGACTGTGGTGCGGATGCCGCCGCCGGTGTACCGCTCGCCGGCCATCCGGGCGGCGAACTCGGCCGCCCGGTCCCCGGCGAAGACCAGGTGGGCGTGGCTGTCCACGAAGCCGGGCAGCACCGCGGCGCCGCCGGCGTCGATCCGCCGGTCGGCGGCGGGCGCGTGCCGGGCCGGACCGGTCCAGGCCACCTCGCCGTCCTCGACGAGCAGGGCGGCGTTGCGGCGGATGCCGAGCGGGTCGCCGTCGCGGCCGTCGTTGGTGACCAGCTCGCCGATGTGGTCGACGAGCAGGCTGCCGCGCGTCACGAGTCCTCCTTCGCGGTCACCGCCGCGATGGCGTCCCGCAGCTCGGTGGGCACGTCCACGGTCAGGTGCCGGCCGCCGTCCACCACGGGCCGGCCGTCGACCACGACGCTCGTCACGTCGGCGGCGGTGGCGGCGAAGAACGCGCCGACCGGCGGGATCCCGGCGGTGCGGGCGCTGTCGAGCCGTACCGTGACCAGGTCGGCGCGCTGCCCGACGGCGAGTCGGCCGGCGTCGCCCCAGCCCAGCGCGGCGTGCCCGCCGACGGTGGCGGCGGTGACCAGCTCGGCCGGCTTGAAGTGCCCCCGCCGCCGGGTACGCAGCCGCTCGTCCATCTCGACCGCGCGGGCCTCCTCGAACAGGTCCACCACGGCGTGGCTGTCGCTGCCGAGGCTGAGCGGGCTGCCCGCGTCGGCCATCCGGCGTACCGGGCCGATCCCGTCGGCCAGGTCGCGTTCGGTGGTGGGGCAGACGCAGACCCGGGTACGGCTGTCGCCGAGCAGCGCCACGTCGGCGGCGGTCGGGTGGGTGGCGTGCACGGCCGTGGTGTGCGGGCCGAGCACGCCGTGGTCGGCCAGCAGCCGAGTCGGCGTGCACCCGTGCACGGCCCGGCAGGCGTCGTTCTCGGCCGGCTGCTCGGACAGGTGCACGTGCAGCGGCAGCCCGTTGCGGTCGGCCCAGCCCGCCACGGTGGCGAGCTGCCCGGCCGGGACCGCGCGCACCGAGTGGATGGCGGCGCCGAGCCGGACGTGGTCGTCGGCCGGGCGGAACGCGTCCACCCGCTGCGCCCAGCGCAGCGCGTCGCCGTCGCCGAACCGGCGTTGCGGCCCGGCCAGCGGAGTGCCGTCCACGCCCCCGGCCAGGTACGCGGTGTCCAGCAGCGTGAGCCGGATCCCGGCGTGCGCGGCGGCCTCCACGAGCGCGGCGGACATGGCGTTCGGGTCGTCGTACGGGGTTCCGCCGGGACCGTGGTGCAGGTAGTGGAACTCGCCCACGCAGGTGATCCCGGACAGCGCCATCTCCGCGTACACGGCGCGGGCCAGCGCCAGGTAGGAGTCCGGGTCGAGCCGGATCGCGACGGCGTACATCAGGCTGCGCCAGGACCAGAAGTCGCCGCGCCCGTCGTGGGTGCGCCCGCGCAGCGCCCGGTGGAACGCGTGCGAGTGGGCGTTGGCCAGGCCGGGCAGCGTCAGCCCGGGCAGCCGGACCGCGTCGGCGAGCACCTCGACCCCGGCGGTCGGCGGACCGTCCACGGTCAGCGGGGTGACCGCGGTGAGCCGCCCGTCGGTCGCCTCGATCAGCACGTCCCGGGTGGGCTCGGCGCGATCGGGCAGCCAGGCGTACTCGGCCAGCCAGCGGGTCAGCGGCATGCCAGCTCCTCCAGCACCCGGGCCAGGGCGGCCACCCCGGCGGCGCAGTCGGCGTCGGTGGCCGCCTCGGCGGGGGAGTGCGACACCCCGGTCGGGTTGCGCACGAACAGCATCGCGGTGGGCAGGTGCGCCGCCAGCACGCCCGCGTCGTGCCCGGCGCCGGTGGGCAGCACCGGCGCGCCGAGCAGCGCGGCCAGCCGGTCGGCCAGCCCGCGGTCGAACGCGACGAGCGGGGTCGCCGACTCCTGCGTGCAGGTCAGCGCGGTCCCGTCGCGGCCAGCCCGGTCGGCGGCCTTGGTGCGTACCGCCTCGACCAGACCGTACAGCGTCTCCGCCTCGGCCGCCCGCGCGTCCAGCCAGCCGGTGACCCGGGACGGGATCGCGTTCGTGGCGTTCGGCTCGACCGACACCCGGCCGACTGTGGCGTGCGCGTCGCGCAGCCGGGCCTCCTTGTTCGCCGCCAGCACAGTGAACGCGTAGGTGAGCATCGGGTCGCGGCGGTCGGCCATCCGTGTCGTACCCGCGTGGTTGCCCTCGCCGGTGAAGTCGAACCGCCACCGGCCGTGCGGCCAGATCGCGGAGGCCACCGCGACCGGCGCGTCCAGGTCGACCAGCGCGCGGCCCTGCTCGACGTGCAGCTCCACGAAGGCCGCGAAGCGGCCGAGCAGCGCCCGGTCGGCGCCCGCCGGCCGCTCGCCGAGCGCCTCGGCGAAGGTCGTCCCGGCCTGGTCGCGCAGCCCGGCCGCGCGGTCGACGTCGATCTCGCCGGTGAGCAGCCGAGACCCCAGGCAGGGTACGCCGAACCGCGCGCCCTCCTCCTCCACGAACGCGGCCACCACCACCGGCCGGTCCGGGGTGACGCCCGCGGCCCGCAGCTCGTCCACGGCGAGGAACGCGCTGACGATGCCGAGCGGACCGTCGTACGCGCCACCGTGCGGCACCGAGTCGAAGTGGCTGCCGGTGAGCACCGCATGGCCGGCGGCCGGGTCGCCCCACCAGGCGAACAGGTTGCCGTTGCCGTCCTGCTGAACCGGCATCCCGCGGGCGTCGGCCTGGTTGTGGAACCACTCCCGCAGCCGCAGCTCCGGTTCGGTCAGTGCGTAGCGCAGGTAGCCGCTGCTGCCCTCGTCGCGCCCGATCGGCGCGATCTCGTCCCACAGCTTCCTGAACCCGTTAGGAAGGGACCCTTCCTCTACCGAATGCGTTAACAAGGGGCCCTTCCTTACTCGGCCATCGGGACGCGGACGCCGGTGCGCCCGGCGACCTCGCGGGCGTCGTCGTAGCCGGCGTCGACGTGCCGGATCACGCCCATCGCCGGGTCGTTGGTGAGCACCCGCTCGATCTTCTGCCCGGCCAGGGCGCTGCCGTCGGCCACGCAGACCTGCCCGGCGTGGATGGACCGGCCGATACCGACGCCGCCGCCGTGGTGGATGGACACCCAGGACGCGCCGCTGGCGGTGTTGACGAGCGCGTTCAGCAGCGGCCAGTCGGCGATCGCGTCGGAGCCGTCGGCCATCGCCTCGGTCTCCCGGTAGGGGCTGGCCACGCTGCCGCAGTCGAGGTGGTCCCGGCCGATCACCACCGGCGCGCTCAGCTCGCCGGAGGCCACCATCTCGTTGAACCGCACCCCGGCGCGGTCACGTTCGCCGTAGCCGAGCCAGCAGATCCGCGCCGGCAGGCCCTGGAACGCGACCCGCTCGCCGGCCATCCGGATCCACCGGGCGAGGGACTCGTTCTCCGGGAACAGGTCGAGGATGGCCCGGTCGGTGGCGGCGATGTCCTTCGGGTCGCCGGAGAGCGCGGCCCAGCGGAACGGGCCCTTGCCCTCGCAGAACAGCGGCCGGATGTATGCGGGCACGAACCCGGGGAAGTCGAACGCCCGCTCGTATCCGCCGAGCTCGGCCTCGCCCCGGATCGAGTTGCCGTAGTCGAAGACCTCGGCGCCCGCGTCGAGGAAGCCGACCATCGCCTCCACGTGCTTCGCCATCGACGCCCGCGCCCGGTCGGTGAACTCGGCCGGCTCGGCCGCCGCGTAGTCCCGCGCGTCGCCGAGGTCCACGCCCTCCGGCAGGTACGACAGCGGGTCGTGCGCGCTGGTCTGGTCGGTCACGATGTCGATGGCGACGCCCCGGCGCAGCAGCTCGGGGAAGACGGTGGCGGCGTTGCCGACCACACCGACGCTCAGGGCCCGCCGGTCCCGCTTCGCGGCGAGCGCCCGCTCGACCGCGTCGTCAAGCGAGTCGGCGATCTCGTCGAGGTAGCGGTCGTGCGCCCGCCGCTCCAGCCGGGACCGGTCGACGTCCACGATCAGGCAGGCACCGCCGTTCATGGTGACCGCGAGCGGCTGCGCGCCGCCCATGCCGCCGCATCCGGCGGTGAGCGTCAGCGTGCCGGCGAGCGTGCCGCCGAAGCGCTTCTCGGCCACCGCGGCGAACGTCTCGTACGTGCCCTGGAGGATGCCCTGGGTGCCGATGTAGATCCAGGAACCGGCGGTCATCTGCCCGTACATGGTCAGGCCCAGCGACTCCAGGCGGCGGAACTCCGGCCAGGTGGCCCAGTCGCCGACCAGGTTGGAGTTGGCCAGCAGCACGCGCGGCGCCCACTCGTGGGTGCGCATCACCCCGACCGGGCGGCCCGACTGCACGAGCATCGTCTCGTCGTCGCGCAGCTCGGTCAGCGTCCGCACCAGCGCGTGGTACGACGGCCAGTCCCGGGCCGCCTTGCCGGTGCCCCCGTAGACCACCAGGTCCTCGGGGCGCTCGGCCACCTCGGGGTCGAGATTGTTCATCAGCATCCGCAGGGCGGCCTCCTGGGGCCACCCCTTCGCGGTGCGTGCGGTGCCGCGGGCGGCGCGGACGGGCTGGTGCATCTCGTACTCCTCTCAGCCGAGGAACAACTGGCGGCGGGCGGCGGACGACTCGAACGCCTCGAGCCGGTTCTGGGTCTCGGCCGGCGCGGCGTCGCAGATCGCCTGGAGCACCACCATGGCCAGCGTCATCGGTGCGGTGTGCAGATCGAAGACCAGGTCGGCGCCGACGGCGGCGGGCAGCACCACCTCGGCGTGCTCGGTGGCCGGGCTCACCGGCGAGTCGGTGATCGCCACGACCGTCAGCCCGGCGTCCCGGGCCTCGCGCAGCGCGTCCAGCGTCTCGCGGGGGTAGCGGGGCAGCACGAACGCCAGCATCGCCGTCGCGCCGGCCGCGACCGCCTGGTCCAGGCGGTCGACCAGCATGCTGCCGCCGTCGTCGAGCACCCGCACGTCCGGGTGCACCTTGGCGGCGAAGTACGCGAAGTACGCGGCGAGCGGCGCGGCGGCGCGCAGCCCGAGCACCGGCAGTGGACGGCTGGCCGCGAGCAGCTTCCCCACCTCGGCGACCCGGCCGGCGTCGGCGAGCTGTGCGGCGAGCCGGTCGAGATTGTCCCGCTCGGCGTGCACCGCCCGTTGCAGGGCGTTGCCGGCGGCCGGTCCGGCCGCCCCGGTGACAGTCAGTTCCCGTAGGCGTCGGCGCAGCGCGGGGTAGCCGTCGTGCCCGAGCGCCATGGCGAACCGGGTCACCGACGGCTGGCTGACGCCTGCCAGCTCGGCCACCTCGGCGGCGGACAGGTACGCCGCCGCGCCCGCGTGCCGCACGAGGCAGTGGGCGATGCGGCGCTGGGTCGGGGTGAGCCGTACGCCGTGGAAGAGGTCGAGCAGGCGGTCAGGGGAGGCCGCACCGCTTTCATTCACGAGCTGACTCTATGCATGAAAACTTTCAGAGCGCAAGAGTGGCCCGACCGCAGGGAGATCCGACGGGCGTGCTCTCTGTACTATCCGCACGGCGGGTGAGCAGAGGAGTGGGGCATGCAGCCGGAAGGTCCGTACAGGTTCACCGAGGTGCTGGGCGAGTGCCAGGTCGGCAGGGCCTGGGCCGCACTCGACGGGCAGGACCGCGCGCTGACCGTGGCGGTTCTGGACGGCGCCGCAGCCGGTGACCAGCGCTGGCGCGAGGCGTTCACCAACGCGGCGAACGTGCTGGCCCAGACGCCCGGCGGCCACCGGTACGTCAACTCCGACTTCGCCGCCGGCCAGCCCTGGGTGGCGTACCCGTCCGAAGAGGACGGCGCGGCCGAGCGGCTGTTCCGCAGCCTGGGCATGGACTACCAGCGCACCGCCACCGCCGAGATCCTCCCGCCGCCCCCGCCGGTGTCCGCGCCGCCGCAGCAGGTCTCGTCCCCGCCGCAGTTGCCGTGGAGCCCGCAGCCGTGGGCGATGACGCCGCAGCAGCCGGTCTCCGGCGCGCCCGTCTCGTCCGGCGCGCCGGTGTCGCCGGGCATGCCGGTGTCGCCGGGCATGCCGGTGCCGGCGATCCCGGCCCAGGCCACCGCCCCGGATCCGCTCGTGCCGACCGGCGGTCCCCGGATCGCACCGGTCGCCCGCCCGCCCAAGAGCCGTACCGGCCTGTGGATCGGAGGTCTGGTCATGGCGGCGGTGCTGGCCGGCGGCGCCGGTCTGCTCTCCGGACGGTCGCTCGCCGACGGTGGCGAACCGTCCACTCCGGCGGCCAGCGCCTCCCCGGCGCTCTACGAGGCCACCCAGCAGTCGCTGAACAAGGCGAAGTTCGACGCCACGCTCATGCCGATCGCCGAGCCGTGGCTCGACGGGGTGGGCGGTTGCGCGATCAACACCGAGAAGAGCGGCCCCGGGCTCGCCGCGGGCGAGAAGCAGCACGTCTTCTGCCGCTACCTGGGCGTGTCGGTGCACTTCGCCGAGTACGAGTCGGCCGAGAAGAAGGAGGCGGCGCGCGCCTTCCGCCAGCAGATGGGCATCATCGGCCGTGCGCTCGCGCCGGGCATGCGGGAGGCCGGACCGGCCACCGGCGGCGTCAGCGGGGCGCAGGGCAGCTACGTCGAGTACGCCGGCAACGGCCAGGACGGCCGCCCGGTCTGCGGCATCTGGTGGGGCCGCGACGACAACACGAGCGCGATCTACATGGAGACGCCGTGCGGCGCCGGGCTCGGCGGCAACTGGGACGCCCTGCGCGACCTCTGGCAGCGGCACAGCTAGGACGCCGCGCCGCTAGCGGACGCGGGCGCCGTTCGGCGGCGGCACCAGGCAGACGTCGCTGCCCTTGGTGACGCCCGCGGCCAGGTCGAAGCGGACCACGCGCGCCCCGCTGAACTGCCGCTCGGTGACCGCCACGCCGCTGCCGCCGAGCCGGACGATGACGTCCCGGTTCGCCCCGTCGGCCCAGTCGGTGGCCTGGAACAGCCAGACCCGGGATCGTCCGGGCAGCAACGCCGACACGGTCCGCCCCGGGCACCCGCCGGGGCCGGCCGCGACCACATAGGCGTCCGCCGCCGGGCCGTACCACGCCTGGGCGTTCCACGAGACCGTGGTGGCCAGCACCAGGTCACCCGGGCGGCGTTTGTCGTCCAGGTAGCCCAGCGCGCCCCGGTAGTCGACAGCGTTCGCGCCGCCGCCCTGGGCGAAGGCCCGCGCCGGATGCACAGTCGCCACCACTGCGGTGGCCAGCTGCGGAACGGCGAGCGCGAGCAGGAGCACCACCCCGACCACCCACCTGATCCGGGCGGGCAGGCCGGCCCGCATCGGTGGCGGTGCGACGGCGAGCGCGGCGAGCAGCAGGCAGGCCGGCACCGCGTAGAGCGCCAGCCGGCCGTTGAACGGGTAGACCGACACGGCCGCGCCGGCCAGCCCCGCCGCCAGCGGGGTGAGCAGAACCAGCACCGCCACAGTGGAGAGCCGGCGCAGCCCGGCGGCCGCGCCCAGCACCAGCAGCGGTACGACGACCCACGCCGACCAGGCCACGAACGGCACTGTGGCGAGACTCCGGTACGTCGCCGCGAGCCATTCCACTGTGGCGGCCAGGTCGGTGAGCGAGTGCGCCGGATAGATCGACTTCGCCCGCCAGTACGCGGCGAGCTGCGGATCGGCGAGTCCCGGCGCCAGGAACAGCACGTACACCACGAGCGCGACCACGCCCCAGGCCGGCGCCGGGGCGAGGAACCGGCCCAGTTCACGCCACCTGCTCGCCCACTGCCGATCCGGACGGGACAGCGCATACCCGCCCAGCAGCACGCCGAGCGCGCCGGTGACCGGAATGGACAGGGTGCTGACGAACGCCATGACCGCCGCGGTCGACCAGAACACCGCCGACCCGGCCCAGGTCGGGCCGGTCCGGACGAGCAGCAGCGCCAGCCCGACCACGAGCGTGACGCCGAACGCCTCGGCGCTGTACTGCTTCAGCTCGTTGGAGTAGCCGATGAGGAACGGCGCGACGGCGATCAGCAGCAGCGCCGCCAGCGCGGCGAGCGGCGGCAGGAGTGCCCGGCCGAGCCACGCCACGAGCGGCAGCAGCGCCAGCCCGAACAGCAGCGGCACCAGCCGTAGTGCCCGCTCACCGTCGCCGAACTGCTCGAACGCGAACCGTTCCAGCCACAGCCAGCCGGGCGGCGCCGACTGGCTGAACGCCAGCGGCTGCAACAGGTCCAGGTAGCCGCGCTCCCGGATGTTGTGCGCCACGTACAGCTCGTCGCTCCAGAAGCTGCGCGCGTAAGCCCACTGCCGGATCCGCAGCACGGCGCCCAGCGCGACGAGCAGGCCCGCGACGGACCAGTACGGGGACCGGCTCAGCCGGTCCCACGCGAGCGCGACGAGCGCCACCGGCGTGCCCGGCCGCGACGGCACCGGCGTCGCCGACGCGGGCGCCATCGAGGGGGAGAAGGCCGGGCGTGTCACGGACACGGCGAGACGGTATCAAAGCGTCATTCACGTCAGCGGCCCCGCGACCGGCTTCGATCACTGGCCGGCGCGGTCCGGCGTGGACGGAGTGGCGGAGACCGCCGTGCCGACCAGCCCGGCGGCCCGGCGGTGCCGGCGTGCCGGTCGCGGCAGGCCGACCAGGAACTCCGGGAACATGCCGAAGAACGTCCGGGCGCTGCGCAGCTCCAGCGTGTGCGCCCGGGACCAGCGCACCGAGTTGGTCGCGCGCGCCCAGTGGTGGGTCCACCGCACGTCACCGAGCACCGCCACCGGCATCCCGTTCCGCCAGGCGCGCAGCCCCAGTTCGTGATCCTCGTAGTAGAGGAAGAACCGCTCGTTCCATCCGCCCAGCTCGGTGACGTCGGCGGTCCGGCCGGCCACCGCCGCGCCCATCACCCAGGCCACGTGGCGCGTCTCGCCGGGCGCGGCCACCAGCCGGTACGCGGCGTGCAGCCGGGACAGCGGCCACACCTTCCGGTTGCCGAGTTTCGCCGTCGCGTACGGGAAGCCGCGCCCGTTGGCCTGCGGTGTGCCGTCGGTGCCGAGCAGTTGCGGCGCGACCAGTCCGCCGTGCGTGTCCAGGTGCCGGGCCAGCACGTCCAGGTCGTCCGGGCGCACCTCCAGGTCCGGGTTGGCGAACAGCACGTACCGGCCGGTCGCCTCGCGCAACGCGACGTTGTTGGCGCGGGAGAAACCGACGTTCTCCGGCAGCCGGATCACCCGCGCGCCCAGCTCCTCGGCGACCGCCGCCGAGTCGTCGGCCGAGGCGTTGTCGACCACCAGCCACTCGTACGGCTTCGGACCGCGCCAGCAGCGGCGCAGCGTGTCCGCCGAGTGGTAGCTGACAGTCACCACTGTCCACGGCTGTGCCGTCATCACGCCCTCCGAGCGGTCAGGTAGCCGAGCAGGGACGCGAACCCGAACCGCGGCCCGGTCCAGCGGCGGCGGGCCGCCGGCCCCTCCACGAGCCCGCGTCCGATGCCGCGCAGGAACGGGCGCAGCAGGCCCTGCCGGATCCGCCGGGCGGCGAGCGCGAGGTGTGCGAGCGCCAGCACCGGCACCGCCACGAGCAGCAGCGGCCAGGTGAACGTGCGGGACGCGACCAGCAGCCGGTTGCGGGCCAGCAGGAACGCCCGGAACCCCTGCAACCGGTCGTCGCCGTCCACGCTGTGCCCGCCCGCGTGCGGCAGCACCACGTCCAGCCCGTGCGTGCGCAGCCCGGAGGCGTAGAGCCGGAACGCCAGGTCGGCGTCCTCGCCCCAGGCGAACAGGTGCTCGTCGAAGCCGCCGAAGCGCCGGTACAGCGCGGCCGGGAAGACCGCCGCGCCGCCGGACGGGCCGAGCGGGGCACGACTCGCCGTGGACCGTCTGTCGATGAACAGCGACACCGGGTTGAGGTCGATGCCCACGTACTCGCCGCCGTGCATGGCGAGGCCGACAGCGAGCGGGGCGTCCGGGTCGGCGGCGACGGCGGCGCAGACCCGGGCCAGCGCGTCGTCGGGCAGCCACACGTCCGGGTTCAGCAGGAGCAGGTGGCTCGTGGTGACCGTCGCCGCACCCCGGTTGCAGCCGGCCGCGAAACCCGGGTTGGTGGAGTCGGGCAGGTACGCGTACCGGTCGGCCGGCAGGTGCCCGGCGATCACCTCGGCGCACCCGTCGGAGGGCCAGTTGTCCGCGAAGACGAACCGGACCGGCAGGTCACCGGCGCTGCGGACCCAGGTCGGCAGCGTCTCGGCGAGCATGCCGGCGGACCGGTAGAGGACGGTGACCACTGTGAGCCCGTCGAACGTCATGCCGTGCTCCTGCCCAGCCGGTGCAGCACCCAGAGGCCGGGCACCAGGCTCAGCCAGGTCGGATAGATCAGCGGATACAGCTCGTAGACGCCGAACAGCGCGAAGTAGACGACGAACGCCCGCGCCAGTTGCCCGGCCGGCGCCCGGGAGAACTCGAACCACCGTTCGGTCGCGCCCACCGCCAGCCCCAGCGCGGCCAGGAAGAACACCGCGCCCAGTGGGCCGTAGTCGAGCAGCGGGATGGCCACGAACGTGGCCGTGTTCATCAGGTACGGCTGGCTGAGCTGGGACGTCAGGCCGTACAGGTCCGCCTTGCCGACGATCGGCTCGACGCGGGAGCCGAGGAACGTCAGCGAGTACGTGCCGTACCGGGGTTCCAGGTGCTCGCGCTGCGACCACACCCGTCCGAACGTCTCGGTGGACGAACTCAGCGACAGGTCGAGCGACCCGGCGCTGCTGGTCAGCGCGTTGCTGCCGTAGCGGGCCCGGAACTCGGTCTCGAACGCGCCGGTGCCGGCCATGGTGCGCTGCCCGCCGAGGAACACCGCCGCGCCGAGCGCCACCGCGCCGATCAGCAGCACCACAGGCGTCCGCGCGGCCAGGAACGACGCGGCCCGTCCCCGGGTACGCCGGACCGACAGCGCCGCGATCAGCGCGGGCGCGATGCCCACCAGCACCGAGTTCTTGCTCGCGCCGAGCGCGGCGCCGACGGTGAAGACAGCGGTGAGCGCGTAGTAGACAGGCAGCGCTCGGCCGCGCGCGGACAACGCACGCAGCAGCGACACGGCCATGCCGAGTGTCCACGCCTCGGACAGCAGTCCGATGATCAGGTTCGACTGCTCGCGCAGCACCTGCCGGGCGGCGTCCGGGTTGTCGGCGAGCAGCGGCGGCACAGTGCCCCGGAACCGGATCGCCGCGGTCACCACCGCGACGCCGAGCAGCACGAGCAGGTACGTCAGCAGGCACCGCTCGGACGGCCAGGACAGCGCCGGGCGGGACCGGTCGCCGTCCTCGTCCCGCCTGTCGATCAGCCGCCGGCCCACCGCCCAGGCCAGCAGGAAGACCGTGACGTAACCGGCGAGCACCGGCAGCACCCCGCGACCGGCCCAGGAGTCGTACGGGCCTGGTAACACCCGTACGGCCAGCAGCGCGGCGGTCCAGACGGCGGCGCAGGCGGCGAGCGCCCACATCCGCAGGCGCGCGGCGAACAGCGTGCCGACCGCCAGCGCGAGCGCGACGGCGAACCCGGCGTCGAGCGTGGCCAGCAGCAGGGCCGCGCCGAGCGCGAACGGGATCCCGACCGACCAGAGGCGTCGCTCAGCGGGTGCCACGGACGACCGTCCGGTACAGGTCGTGCCAGGTGTCCACGCATCCGTCGAACGAGTGCCGGTCGGCGTACTGCCGGGCCAGCTCGCGTCGCCGCTCGTCCCACGCGGCCGGGTCGGTGGCCGTCCGCACGGCGGCGGCCAGTGCCCGCGGCGTCAGGTCCGCCCGGTACGCGAGCACGCCGTCACCGGCGGCTGTCACCTCGGTCAGGCCGCCCGCGCCCGAGTGCACCACCGGCACACCCAGCGACATCGCCTCCAGCGCGCTGCGCCCGAACGCCTCCACCCGGGACGGCACCAGCAGGCAGTGCAGCCGTTGCAGGAACGGCGCGGCGTCGACCCGGCCGACCAGGTGCAGGTTCGGCCGCTCCTCGACGTCGACGGTGCCCGCGCCGGCGACCAGGAACTCCACGTCCGGCAGCGCGGCGGCGACGTCCCCGAGCAGGTCGGCGCCCTTCTCCCGTTCCAGCCGGCCGAGGAAGCCGACCCGCACCGGGCCGTCCGGTGCGAGACCACCGGTGTCGGTCACCTGCGGCCAGATGGCCGGCAGCGGGTTCGGGATCACCCGCACGTCGCGGATCCGCCCGCGTACCCGAAGCTCGTGGGCCTCGAAGCCGGAGACCGCGACCGTCGCGTGCGGCCGCAGCCGCCGGAACATCAGGTCGGTGCTGATGTTGGCCTGCACCGCGGCCTTCGCGCGCAGCGTCTCCGCCGTGTCGCGGTACTGCCAGAGGCTGTTGTGCAGCGTCACCACCAGAGGCGTGCGACGGCCCCGCACGCCCAGCCCGGCGCGGGCGTGCATCGCGGCGGAGAGCAGGTGCGCGCTCACCACGTCCGGCCGCAGCTCCTCGACGAGGGCGCGGATGCCGCGCGCGTACCCCAGGTCCACCCGCTTGGCCGCGCCCAGCGGACGCCACGGCACGCCCGCGTCCCGCAACGCCGCCGCCACCTCGTCCTCAGGGGTGGCGGCGACCACGTCGACGCCGCGGGCAGCGAGCGCGGGCAGCATCTCGATCAGGAAGCGCTCGGCGCCGCCGAGCTGCCGCCGCCCCGACCCGCCGGTGGTGCAGACGAACAGCACCCTCATCGGACGCCCATGCCTTCCAGGGCGCCGCGGGCGATCGCCCGCCGCGCCGCCCCGCCACCCACCGCCGCCCGGGCGAGCACCCCCAGCGTGTACGCGGAGCACGCCACAGTGCCCCGCCATCCGGCGAGTTCACGGCTGGCCCGGATGAACTCGCGGGTCTGCCGGCGGGAGATCTCCTCGGCCGCCCACCGGCGCTTCGCGCTCGCGTCGTCCTCGTGCGTGACCACGGCGTCCGGCAGGTACGCCAGGCGCAGCCCCAGACGGCGCACCGCCCAGCACAGCCGCAGGTCCTCGGAGTAGAAGAACGACGACTCGTCCACGCCGCCGATCCGGTCCAGCGTCTCCCGCCGGATCGCCACGAACGGCCCGGAGAGCCAGTCACCACGCTCCGGCGGGGCCACGATCCGCAGCCGCGGGAACACCAGGCTGAGCCCGGTGGCGTGCGCGACGCCGGTGCCCACTGTGAGGAAGCGGCCGGCGGCGGTCTGGTCATGGCCGGTCGCGTCCAGCACCTTCGGGAACGCCGCGCCCACGGCCGGGTCGTCCAGTTCGGCCACGAGCCGCTCGATCGCGCCGGGCCGCACCAGGATGTCGTTGTTGGACAGGACCACCCGGGACCGGGTGCTGTGCCGGACACCGAGGTTCATGCCCTTGGCGTAGCCGAGGTTCGTCTCCGAGCGCACGTACCGGGCACCGGTCTCGGCGCACATGGCCCGCAGCCTGTCGCTGATCTCGGCGGCGCTGCCGTTGTCCACCACGACGGCTTCCACACCCTCTGGGAGCGAGCGGACGCAGCCGTCGGTGCGCTCGAAGTCTTCCCAGGTCAACACGACGATTGAGACGTCCACCGCTAGGCCATCCGATTGACGAGGAGGTGCGTGGACCGCTGGAGTCGCTGCCGGGTGCGCAACGCGTAGACGCCGTAGGCGACAGACGACGCGACCGCGGCGCCGAGCGCGCCGGCCCACGGGATGAGCAGAACGTACAGCACCACCGACACCGACATGGTGACGAGGGCCACGGCGGTGGTGGCCTGCTCGCCCGCGCGCTTGAGCAGCGCCGCGCTCCACGTCTTGCCGGCCGACAGCGCCAGCGTCCCCGGTAGCAGGAGAAGGCCGAAGATCCAGGCGTCGTGGTAGTCGGGCGCCAGCACGCCGAGTACCGCCAGGCCGATCACGGCGAGCGCGGCGATCGGCAGCGCCGAGCGCACGACCTCGCGGCCGTGGTCGCCGATCGCGTCCGGGTCACGCTCGGCCAGGATCCGCTGCGCCCGTACCACCGCGCCGGACTGGGCGAACTCCAGCGCCGCCACCGCCAGCGCGAACACGCCGAGCGCGCCCGCGCCGGCGAACCGGGCCACCAGAACCTGACTGAGCCGGTACGTCAGCATCTGCGCGCACACCCCGACGTGCAGCCGGCCCACCGCGAGCAGGTCGGCGCGGTACTCCGTGCGCCCCGCCGTCGCCGCCGGCACCGGCCCGAACCGCCGCGCCCAGCCCAGCACCGCCACCCCGAGCACCGTGGCGGTGGCGACCTGCACGCCAAGCCAGAGCACGCTCCACAGGCCACCGTCGAGCCGGTGGCCCAGCCAGAGCAGCCCGTACCCGGCCACCAGCACCGCGCCGCCGAGTGCCCGCATGGTGTAGACGAACCAGAACCGCTTGAGGCGCAGGCCGAGCGACGCAGCCGCGTTGAACACGGTGAGCGCGCAGCCAGCACCGATGCCGACCGGGTGGCTGCCCAGCCCGGCCAGCGTGGTCAGCAGCGCCGCGGCCAGCGCGGTCAGGCCGAGCGAGACGGTGAGGATGCCGGCGATCCACAGACGACCGCGCGACATGATCCAGCCGGCCGGACGGGACAGCAGGAACGTGTCCACTGACAGGCCGCCGAGTGCCGCGCCCACTGTGGCGCTCACCATGTTCGCCGCGAGTTCACCGCGTTCCGCAGCCGGCAACGTGACCGACACCAGCGCGGCGAGCCCGGTCAGGCCCAGGGCGGCCAGATAGAGACGCTCGGGGGAGACGATCCGCCGGACCCGGCCTAACACCCGGCGCCCAGGCGCCGGCGCCGGCCGCGAGCCGGCCACGCGGAATCCACTCGTCTTCCCCCAAGATGCGCGGATGTGTGCGGGCCTGTTCTACCCGACATGAGCGCCGTAGCGCAACGGACCCGGCGGGCGGGTACGCCCGCAACGGCCCGCCGCCGGTAGGGTGACGCGTCGTGGACCTCGCCCACTTCCGCGACACGATCGGCAGGCGGTGGCCGATCGTGCTGGCGCTGACACTGCTGTGCGGCGCGTTCACCGGGGTCCTCGCCGAACGGCGGCCGCCGGTCTACCGGGCCGAGACCCAGATGGTCGTCACGTTCGCCGTCGAGAAGTCGGCCGCGCCCCAGCCCCGCCCGCCGGCCGACGAGGCGGGCCGGTTGATGCAGCGGCGGGTCAAGACGTACGCCACCATGATGAACACGCCCCGGCTGACCCGCCCGGTGATCGACTCGCTCGGACTGCCGTACACCACCGACGACCTGGCCGGGCGCGTCGTCGCCTCGTCCACAGTGAACTCGCTGGCGATCGACGTGACGGTCACCGACCGGTCCGCCGGCACCGCCGCCGCGATCGCCGCCGCGCTCGCCGCCGAACTGCAACGGATCGCCGAACGCGACCTGCCGCCCGCCGGGCTCGGGCTCAAGGCCCACGTCGCAGTGGTCCGGGCCGCCGCGCCGCCGCCGCGTTCCGAGCCGGTGCGGTGGCAGTGGTACGCCCTCGGCGGTGCGCTCGGCGGCCTGGCGCTCGGGGTCGGCATCGCGTTGGTGCTCGGCTACCGCCGGGCCGGCACTCCGGTGAGCGCGGACGTGCGGGCGCTCTGGGCGACGACGGTGCGCCGTCCGGCCGGGGTGCCGGGTCAGACCGACGGCCGGGTCGCCGACGCTTCGGTGAAGGAGCGGCAGGCGTCGTAGCCGGGCAGCAGACCCGCGGCGCGCGCCTCGGCCAGGCGTGGCGCTGCCGCGTCCCGCTCGGACAGCAGCGGCGTCGCCGCCGGCCAGTCGATCCCGAGGTCCGGATCCAGCGGGTGCACCGTGTGCTCGGCCGCCGGGTTGTACGTGGCGGAGCAGAGGTAGCTGAGCGTCGCGTCGTCGGTGAGCGCGCAGAACCCGTGCCCCAGCCCTTCGGCCAGGTAGATGGCCCGCCGGTCGGTGTCGTCGAGGCGTACCGCCTCCCACCGGCCGTACGTCGGCGAGCCGGCCCGCACGTCCACCACCACGTCCAGCACCGCCCCGCGTACGCAGGTGACGTACTTGGCCTGGCCGGGCGGTACGTCGGCGAAGTGGATGCCGCGCACCACGCCCCGCGCCGAGACGGACAGGTTGGCCTGCGCCAGCCGCAGCGGACGGCCGACCGCCTCGGCGAGCCGGTCGAAGCGATACCACTCCAGGAACAGGCCCCGCGCGTCGCCGTGCCGGCGCGGGGTCACCTCCCAGGCGCCCTCGATGCTCAGCGGACGGATCTTCACGACGCGCTCCCCGAACCGGACCGCTCGGCCAGCAGGCCCAGCAGGTATTCACCGTAACCGCTGCGCGTCAGCGGATGGGCCAGCATCCGCAGCCGCTCGTCGTCGATCAGCCCGGACCGCCAGGCGACCTCCTCGACACAACCGATCTTCATGCCCTGGCGTTCCTCGATCACCCGGACGAACTCGGCGGCCTGCATCATCGACGTGAACGTGCCGGTGTCCAGCCAGGCGGTGCCCCGGTCGAGGACCGTCACCGTCAGTTCGCCCCACGCCCGGTACGTCTCGTTGATCGCGGTGATCTCCAGCTCGCCCCGGGCGCTCGGCGTCAGCTTGCGGGCGATGTCGACCACCCGGTTGTCGTAGAAGTAGAGGCCCGGCACCGCGTACCGGGACCGGGGACGGGCCGGCTTCTCCTCGATCGACAGCACCCGGCCGGCGTCGTCGAACTCGACCACGCCGTAGTCCTGCGGGTTGGCGACCGGGTACGCGAAGACCCGCCCACCGGCCGGTTCGCCGTGCTGCGCGAGCTGCCGTCCGAGCCCGACACCGTGGAAGATGTTGTCGCCGAGGATCAGCGCCACCGCCTCCTCGCCGACGAAGTCGGCGCCGAGCAGGAACGCCTGCGCGATGCCCTCCGGGCGGGGCTGCTCGGCGTACGTCAGGCGCAGCCCCCACTGGCTGCCGTCGCCGAGCAGCCGCTCGAACTGGGTGCGGTCCTCCGGTGTGGTCACCACCAGGATCTCCCGCACCCCGGCCATTACCAGAGTGGAGAGCGGGTAGTAGACCATCGGCTTGTCGAACACCGGCATCAGTTGCTTCGAGACGGCCCGGGTGATCGGCCAGAGCCGGGATCCGGTGCCACCGGCGAGAAGGATTCCGCGCACCCGCGGAGACTACCCGCGGCGCCGCCGCCCCCGTGGCCCGTCGACGTCCCGCCCGGGCTGCCGGTACGGCGTAGACTCCACCATCCGTGAGGATCCTCGTCACCGGCGGCGCCGGCTTCATCGGGTCGGAGTACGTGCGGATGCTGCTGGGCGTGCCCGGCGGCGATGCGGCCGGGGTGCCGGTCGAGGACCCGGCCGCGCTGACCGTGCTGGACAAGCTCACCTACTCCGGCAACCTGGCGAACCTGGCACCGGTACGCGACGACCCCCGGCTGCGCTTCGTCCGCGGCGACATCTGCGATCCGGCGCTGGTCGACGAGGTGGTGCCGGGCCACGACGTGATCGTCCACTTCGCCGCCGAGTCGCACGTGGACCGTTCGATCACCGGCGCGGCCCCGTTCGTCACCACGAACGTGCTCGGCACCCAGACGTTGCTGGACGCCGCGCTGCGGCACGGCATCAGCCGGTTCGTGCACGTCTCGACCGACGAGGTGTACGGCTCGATCGACTCCGGCTCGTGGACGGAGGACTGGCCGCTGGCGCCGAACTCGCCGTACTCGGCGTCGAAGGCCGGGTCGGACCTGCTGGCGTTGTCCTACCACCGCACCCACGGCCTGGACGTCGTGGTGACCCGCTGCTCCAACAACTACGGGCCGTACCAGTTCCCGGAGAAGGTCGTCCCGCTGTTCGTGACCAACCTGCTCGACGGCGGCACCGTCCCGCTCTACGGCGACGGCGGCAACGTCCGGGACTGGCTGCACGTGCACGACCACTGCCGGGGCGTGGCGATGGTGCAGGAGAAGGGTCGGGCCGGCGAGGTCTACCACATCGGCGGCGGCACCGAGCTGACCAACCGGCAGCTCACTGAGCGGCTCCTGGCGGCGTGCGGCGCGGGCTGGGACCGGGTCGTGCCGGTCACCGACCGCAAGGGCCACGACCGCCGCTACTCGCTGGACATCGGCAAGATCAGTAGCGAGCTCGGGTACGCCCCGAGCATCGACCTCGACCGGGGCCTGGCCGAGACGGTCCGCTGGTACCGGGACAACCGGGCCTGGTGGGAGCCGTTGAAGACGGCCGGCCCCGAATGACCCGGATCCTGGTCACCGGCGCGGGCGGGATGCTCGGGCGGGACCTGCTCGCCGTGCTGCGGACCCGGCCGGACCTGTCGGTCACCGCCGCCGGCCGCGCCGACCTCGACGTCACCGACGCGCACGCGGTCCGGGACGCGGTGGGCGGCCACGACGTGGTGCTCAACGCCGCCGCGTGGACCGACGTGGACGGAGCCGAGACCCGCGAGCGGGACGCCACAGCCGTGAACGGCGACGCGGTCGCCGCGCTGGCCCACGCCTGTGCCGGGTCCGGCGCGCGCCTCGTGCACGTCTCCACCGACTACGTGTTCGGCGGGGACGCCACCGAGCCGTACCCGGAGGACGCCCCGACCGGCCCGGTGAACGCGTACGGGCGCAGCAAGCTCGCCGGGGAGCGGGCGGTGGCCCGGCTGCTGCCGGAGACCGGGTACGTGGTGCGTACCGCCTGGCTCTACGCCACCCACGGGCACAACTTCGTCACCACGATGCTGCGGCTGGCAGCCGAACGCGACCGGCTCGACGTGGTGGACGACCAGCGCGGCCAGCCCACCTGGTCGTACCGGTTCGCGGAGCGTCTCGTGGCGCTCGCCGACGCGGCGCTCGCCGGCGACGCGGCACCCGGGACGTACCACGGCACCGCCGCCGGCGAGACCACCTGGTACGGCCTGGCCCGCGCCGTCTTCGCCCTGCGCGGTCTCGACCCGGACCGGGTCCGGCCGACGACGAGCGACCGCTTCCCGCGCCCGGCGCCGCGCCCCCGGTACGGCGTCCTGGCGCACGGCCGCTGGTCGGCGGCGAAGCTGCCGCCGCCGGGCCACTGGCGGGCGGACCTGGCGCAGGCGCTGGCCGGCGACCGCGGCTAGCGGCCGCCGCCCCGGAAGACCTCGGTGACGGTACGCAGCACGATCTTGATGTCGAGCCAGAGCGACCAGTTCTCGACGTAGTAGTTGTCGAACCGCGCCCGGTCCGAGATCGGCGTGTCCCCGCGCAGCCCACTGACCTGAGCCAGCCCGGTGAGCCCGACCGGTACGCGGTGCCGCATCGCGTACCTCGGGTATTCCATGGAGAACTTCTCCACGAAGTACGGCCGCTCCGGCCGGGGCCCCACCACGCTCATCTCGCCGCGCAGGATGTTCCACAGCTGCGGCAGCTCGTCCAGCGAGGTCCGCCGCATGAACCGCCCGATCGGGCCGACCCGCTCGTCGTGCGCGATCGACCAGGTGGTCTGCGACTCGAGCTCGTCGGCCGGGCGCATCGACCGGAACTTGATCACGTGGAACGGCTTGCCGTACCGGCCGATGCGCTCCTGACGGAAGAACACGCCCCGGCCGCCGTCGAGGAACGTGGCGACGACGCAGAGCAGCAGCAGCGGGCTCAGCACCAGCAGGGCGGTCACCGCGAACACCACGTCGGAGGCACGCTTGAGCCGCCACCGGGGACCGGTGAGCGTGGTGTCGCCGATCTTGACGATCGGGATGGCGCCGATGTGGTCCGGATAGCCGCCCTGCGACCGCGACCCCCACAGACGCGGCACCGCCCACAGGTCACAGCGCGAACTGGCCGGACGCAACAGCGACTCCATCAGGTCGGCCTCGGAGCAGTCCGGGTCCGCGATGACCAGGACCTCGCACTCCAGCATCTCGGCGAGCTTCTCCAGGTCGTCGATCGTGCCGATGAGCGGCAACGCGCCGATCCGCGGCCGCGACGGGGCGTCGACAGCGCCGACGAACCGCAGCCCGTACTGCGGGTAGCGCCGCAGCAGCCGGGCCAGCTCGCCGCCGATCGGCCCGCCGCCGATGACTATGGCGTTGTGCTCCACCCACCGGCGCTTGCGGGCCAGCAGGATGAGCCGGCTGTTCAGCGCCCGCCCGACGATCACCAGGCCGGCGGAGAGCGCGACGCCGCGCATGAACCCGCTGACGTACGGCACCGAGTCGTGCCGCAGCGCCGCGATGATCGCCCCCACCGCGCCGGAGGCCAGCAACCGGCCGCCGAGGCTCGGCAGTTCGTCCAGGATGCTGATGTGCCGGCGCGGCCGGTAGAGCCCGCCCGCGGCGAACAGGCCCACGGTGAGCGCGGCGTTGAACAACGTGCCACGCCAGTAGTTCTGGGTCAGCAGCAGCGGCGTGAGCAGCGCCGCGACGTCGATGGGCGCGGTCACCATCCAGGCCCGCAACCATCGGGTACGCGTCGACGCCCGCGACCCCGCGTACGGCAGCACCGTGGTCGTGTCCATGCCGCTGTCCATCGGCCTGTTCATGGCCACACCGGACGGCGGCGCAGACGGATGCTCGAACGCCGGCAGGCGTGGCATGGTCGATCCTCCCCCGTGACGCCGCCGGCCCGGATACAGAGACCGACGGCGATCGCAGGATACGAGCGACCCCGCCCCGCCGCCAGCACCGGCATGGCAGATCGACGTCCTACTTTCCGCTGATGGCGAGGATCTCGGGGACCGAGTCGCGGCGCACCGCGTCGAACAGCGTCTTCGAGCGCGCCGGATCGGGGAACACGACGCTCTCGCTGCCGACCCGGCCGGTGCCCTTGACCGGGCAGGTGAAGAACGTCAGGTTGCCGCCGCGCAGGCCCCGCATCTCCATCGCCAGATCCACCAGCGACAGTGACTTGTCGACGGCAACCGAGTCGGACGTGGCACGGACGAACGAGTTGAGCTTGGCCGGGTTGGTCATCACACCGCCCGAGGCGGCCTTGTCCAGGATTGCCTTGATCACCTGCTGCTGGTGCCGGATCCGCGCGAAGTCGCCGTCCGGGAAGGCGTGCCGCTCCCGCGCGTAGTCCAGCGCGGCGGCCCCGTCCATCGTCTGCCGGCCCTTCTCGAAGGTCCGCGTGCCGATCAGCGAGTACTTCGTGGTGAAGCCCTTCTCCACGTCGATCTCGACACCGCCGAGCGCGTCGATGATCTCCTTGAAGCCGGCGAAGTCGACCATCGCCACGTTGTCCACCCGTACGCCGCTGAACTTCTCCACCGTCTGCACCATCAGCGGCACACCGCCCCAGGCGTACGCGGCATTGATCTTCGCGTCGCGACCGCCGCGGCCCTCCTTCGACTTCGGGACGGCCGTCCAGGTGTCGCGGGGGATCGAGATGAGCTGGGCGCTCGACCGGTCCTTCGGCAGGTGGGCCAGGATGATCGTGTCGCTGCGCGAGCCGCCGGTGCTCTCCGGGTCGCGGGAGTCACTGCCCAGGATCATGATGTTCATGGCGCCCTTGGCCTCGACCTGCGGGCGCGACTCCTCCGGCACGCCCTCGAAGGCGTCGACCCGCTCGATCGACTTGTCGACCGAGCGGTAGTAGAGGCCGCCGGCCAGGGCGGTGCCGCCGCTCAGCAGCACCACCACCAGCAGCACGATCAGGGCGATCCGCCGGCCCCGGCGGCGCCGGGGCCGCTCCTCCTCCGCGGGCCCGCCCGGCTCCACATCGGAGCCCTGCGCGCGCGGGTCGGAATCGGTGAGCTGGTGGCGATCTGACATGCCGCGATGCTACTGAGTCACGTCGTACCGTGTGGACCCGCGCCCGGACGGTGACGCCCCGGCGGCGCGCGGCCACCGGAGCGAGGTGGCCGGTTCCGGGCCTTGCCGCCGGGTGGCCGCCGGATCGATGATGGCGAGGAATGCCACATCGACCGAGGAGTCGAGATGCAGGTTATCCACCAACCGCGGGTGGCGTGGGACGCCGCCCGGGTCATCGGCGGGGCGATCCACGACGAGCACCTGTTCGGCTGGCTGCGCGGCGAACTCGGCGCCCTGATGGGCCCCGCGGCGGCGGTGGCCCTGGACGAGACCCGTGACCGGGTCCGCTGGGCCGGCGACGCCCGGCTGCCGGTCGAGACCGGCGTCTGGCGGGTCCGCCTGGAGGACTCGCTGCGGCAGGACCCCGACCTCGCCGGCGGGCTGGCCGGTGTCGTCTCCACCGCCCGTACGCTGCGCCCGGTTTAGCTTTCGCTTAGCTCGCTTGTCCGGTGGCACGCCGGTCCGGCAGCATCGACCGGCGTGACCGACGGCACCGCACCCCACCCGCCGACAGCCGGCGACCCGCCCGGACCCGCCGCCCCGGACGGTCGTCGCCGCGCCGCCACGCGCCGTCGCCGCCTGGCCGCCGCCGGTCTGGTCACAGTCGCCGCCGCGGTCGCGGTGACCCTCGCGGTACGCGGAGGCGCCGCCCCCGCCTGCGCCGCCCCGCCCGTCGGCGGCGCGACGCACAGCGGCAAGGCCACCTTCTACGACTCCGAGGGCGCCGGCGGCAACTGCTCCCGGCCCGCCGCGCCCGCCGACCGGATGTACGTCGCGCTCGGCCCGAGCGAGTACGCCTCCGGCGCCTCCTGCGGCGGCTTCCTCGACGTCACCGGCCCACGCGGCACCGTCCGGGTGCTGGTGATGGACCAGTGCCCGGAGTGCGCGCCCGGTCACCTCGACCTCTCCGCCGAGGCGTTCGCCCGGATCGCCGACCCGGTGCAGGGGGTGGTGAAGGTCAGCTACCGCGCGGTGGTGAACCCGAGGCTGTCCGGCCCGCTCACCTTCCGCATGAAGGAGGGCTCGTCGCAGTGGTGGTTCGCCGTCCTGGTCGGTGACCACGGCAACCCGTTGCGCTCGGTCGAGGTGCGGCAGAACGGCTCGTGGCGGGCGGCGCAGCGCCAGGACTACAACTACTGGCTGATCGCGTCCGGGGCCGGTCCCGGCCCGTACGAGATCCGGGTCACCGACGTGTACGGCCACCGCGCGACAGCAACTGGTGTCCGGATGCTCCCCGGCCAGGTGCAGCGCAGCAAGACGCGCATGTACGGCGCCGATCCCGCCACCCCCAGACCCACCCCGAAGA